>JBGTJP010000105.1:0-24265 GCA_041745075.1 Pyrinomonadaceae bacterium
GCTTGAGAAGACCGAAGGTGAAGTGATCGAACAGATAATCCGGCCGACCGGGTTGCTTGATCCGGTCATCGAGGTTCGTCCGGTCAAAGGACAGATCGACGACCTTTTGGAAGAATGCCGCGTCCGTGCCGAGCGTAATGAGCGGGTTTTGGTGACGACGCTGACCAAACGGATGGCCGAAAGCCTGAGCGAAGATTTTCTTGAGGTGGGTGTGAAGGTCACATATCTTCACAGCGAGATATTGACACTTGACCGCATCAGAATTTTACGCGATCTGCGGCGTGGTGTATTCGATGTACTGGTCGGGATAAACCTTTTGAGGGAAGGGCTTGATCTGCCGGAAGTTTCGCTGGTGGCAATTCTGGATGCGGACAAGGAAGGGTTTTTACGTTCCGAACGTTCTTTGATCCAAACAATGGGCCGGGCGGCGAGAAATGCGGACGGGAAGGCCATACTCTATGCCGACAAGATCACGAAATCAATGGAAAACGCCATGGGCGAAACCCAGCGGCGGCGGAAGATACAGGAGCAATACAATATTGACAACGGCATCACGCCAACCACGATCATCAAGTCGATCGACGCCACTTTGGTGACGGCCTACGAGGCGGACTATTTCAAGGTTCCGCTGGAACTGGACGATCTCGAAGAATATTCGCCGAAGAAACTAAAGGAAACTATCACCCAACTCGAAGCCGATATGCGCCACGCGGCAAAGGAGATGAAATTCGAACAGGCCGCGGATATTAGGGACAAGCTGAGATATTTGAGGGAGAGGGAACTGACGGTAAGATAGAAGAACACTTATGGAACGAAAGGACGCGATCAGACTGTTTGATGGAAAGAAGGTGCGTACACTGTGGGACGCCGAAGCCGAGAAATGGTTTTTTTCCATTGCAGATGTTATTGGCGTCCTGACTGATAGTGTTGACGCCGGGGCCTATTGGCGAAAACTCAAGGAACGTCTAAAAAAGGAAGGCAATCAAACCGTGACAAATTGTCACACTTTGAAAATGGAAGCCGCGGATGGAAGGATGCGAAAGACAGACGTGGCCGACACCGAGCAGCTTTTTCGCTTGATCCAATCGGTTCCCTCGCCAAAGGCGGAGCCGTTCAAATTATGGCTTGCCAAGGTTGGGCGCGAGCGGATCGACGAGATCGAGGACCCGGAGATCGGAATCGACCGACTGATGGAAACCTATCTAAAAAAAGGTTACAGCAAGGAATGGATCAACCAGCGGTTGAAAAGCATTGAGGTAAGAAAAGAGTTGACCGACGAATGGGATGCGCGAGGCGTGAAGAAAGGCCAGGAATACGCGATCCTTACCGACGAAATTACGCGGGCATGGGCGGGACTCGGTACGCGGCAATATAAGAAGCTAAAAGATCTGAAAAAAGAAAATCTCCGCGATCATATGAGCAACCTCGAACTTGTACTGAATATGCTTGCCGAGGCGACGACATCCGAAATTTCCAAAGAGAAGAAGCCCGCAGGTTTTCTGCAAAGCCGCGTGATTGCGCGACAAGGCGGAACAATTGCCGGGAACACACGCCGCGAGATCGAAGAAAAGACCGGGAGAAAGGTTATAACCTCAAAAAACCAAAAAAGCCTGGCCGCTTCCGGCGGGGGTAAAAAGATCAAATAATCTCAACCGATTTTGCCGCGGTGCCTTGTCCTGTATAATTTCCCAATGCAAGTCAAAACGCAGTTGGAAGATCTGCAAAACTACCTGACCGACGCCAGTAATATGCAGGGCGGGCATGCGGAGAAGCTGTTTGTCCCGGAATCGGCGTCTGAGATTGCGGAGCTTCTGCTTGAGGCGAACGGATCGGGAACGCCGGTTACAATTTCGGGTGCGCGGACGGGGACGGTCGGCGGCGCGGTCCCGTTTGGCGGTTATGTTATTTCGCTGGAAAGGTTGAATAAGATCGTCGATATCGACAAAGAATCGATGACGGCGGTCGTCGAACCTGGCGTTATACTTGCCGATCTTCAGAAGGCGGTTGAGGCTGAAGGACTTTTTTATCCGCCCGATCCGACCGAATGGAGCTGCCAGATAGGCGGCACGGTTGCGACTAACGCTTCGGGTGCGAGGAGTTTTAAGTACGGAGCTACGCGCGAGTTTGTCACCGGATTGAAGATCGTGCTCGCTGGCGGCGATACTTTGGCCATTTCTCGCGGTACCGCGTTGGCGGCAGATGGGAATGAAATTGAGATCACAAGCGAACAGGGAAATGTAATTAAGGCTAAAGTGCCGACCTATAAGCGGCCGAATGTCCGCAAGAATGTGAGCGGGTATTTTAATGAGCGACCGCTGGATGCGATCGATCTATTTATCGGAAGCGAAGGAACGCTTGGTATTATTACAGAGATCGAACTGAAACTGCTTCCGAAGCCCGAGGGTTTTTTTAGCGGGATCGTTTTTTTTAAGCGGCATTTGGATCTGCTGGCGTTTGTGGATGAGGCGAGATCGATGTCCGGCAAACTTCAGTTTGCCGAGCGGGAGCGACAAACCGATGAGCGACAAACTGAAGTTTGCCGGACGTTGGATGCGTCGCTGATCGAATATTTCGATGACCGGGCGTTAAGTTTTATTTCCGAAAAGTTTCCGGAGACGCCTGACGGCATGGCCGGAGCGATCTTTTTTGAGCAGGAGACGATGCTCGAAACTGAAGATGCTTTTTTTGAGGCATGGAACGAACTGCTCGAAAAACACAACGCCGATGTTGACCTCTCCTGGTTCACAACTACCGAGCAGGACCGCGAAAAGATGCGGGCGTTCCGTCATGCACTGCCGGTTTCGGTGAACGAACGCGTTGTGCGTAATAAGCAGAAGAAGATCGGAACGGACATGGCGGTGCCGGATGAGAATTTTGCGGGTTTTCTCAGATTTTATAAAGAAACGATGGAGTCTAGCGGCATCGACTACGTGATCTTTGGCCATATTGGCGATTGTCATCTGCATGCGAACCTGCTTCCGAAAAACGACGAGGAAGCCGAAAAGGCCCGCCATCTTTACGGCCGCTTTGTTGCTCAGTCGATAATGTTGGGCGGAACGATCTCGGCCGAGCACGGCATCGGCAAGCTGAAAAGCAAGTACCTCAATGTTATGATGGGCGAGCGTTACCTGAACGAAATGGCCGAGCTGAAACGGGCTTTCGATCCGAAGGGAATTTTAGGACGCGGGAATATGTTCGACGCGGGTTTCACGTCCGACAAACTTTAGTTATCGCGAGCAACAAACTGAAGTTTGTTGGACAGGAGTTTGTTGGACAGCAAGAAAAATATGATCAAAGCACTACTTCTCGACTTTAACGGCGTGGTTATTGATGACGAATCGATCCAACATGATATTTATCGCGACCTTTTTAAGGCCGATGGCATCGATGTAACGGACCTTGCATACTACTCTCGGCTAGGAATGGACGACAAACGATTTGTCGCGTCGATTCTTGAGGAATCGGGTAAATCCGCGGAGATCGACAAAGTCCTTGAAATGACTGTCGCAAAAACGCAAAAATGGCGCGAGCGGGTCTCTAGCGAACTGCCGCTTTTTCCCGGTATTGAGAATTTTATTCGCAAGATGTCGAACGAGTTTGCCGTTGGGCTGGTGAGCATGGCAAAACGCGAGGAGATCGAGTTCGTTCTTGAGAAAGCACGGCTCATCGATAACTTTTCGGTCATCATTAGTGCCGAGGCGGTCACGAAATGCAAGCCTGATCCGCAATGTTATCGAACGGGCTTTGAACAGATCGACCTTGTCCGCATCGCGCAGGGACACCTGCCGATGACACATTCGGAATGCCTTGTGATCGAGGATTCACCGCCGGGCGTATCGGCGGCCCGGCTGGCCGACCTACCGGTATTAGGAATTACGAATACGGTCTCCGAAGAAAAGCTACGGGCCGCCGGGGCAGAGTGGGTTACCGACGATCTGAACGACTGGATGCCCGCGTCGATCCGCGGCGCGTTTGCGGCCCGGATTTAGACTGAAGACAGGAGACAAGAGACAAGAGACAAGAGACAGGAGAAGTTACTTCTTCTTTTGTATTATTTTTCAGTCCTAAGCCCTAAGTCCTAAGTCCTAAGTTCTCCGTCCTAAGTTCTCAGTCCCAGTCCTCAGTCCGCGATCCTCACTGGCTCCGCGGTGAATAACCTCTTATATGTCTGAACATCTAATTTCACCGGCGGATGCCGAAAAAGATCTGCTTGCGTGTGCGGCATATTTGGCCGAATCTATCCAGAGCAATGATGGACGGGGGCGGGCGATGATGGCCGTTGTGCCGCCTTATCTTGCAAAGGGTGATGTAGATCTGGCCGCCGAGCTGGCGAACACGGTTTTGGATCCGTACATGCGCGATCGTTTGCTGATTGCGGTGGCGGAAACCTGTGTGGCAAAGGACGACGACGAGTATGCGCTTCAACTCGTAGAAGCGATGGATGATCCGGGAATGCAGGCCCAGGCCCGTGAGCGAGTCGGTATAAAGCTGGCCGAGTTGGGCGTTATTGAAAGGGCTCGCCTGGTTGCGGACACGCTGGACCATCACGACAACGTGTTGGCCGCAATTGCCACAAGTCAGTATTCCGCGGGCAGCGAAAGTACGGCTTTTGAGACCATGACGGAGATCGGATTTCCATCGTCTGCGGCTCATGCCTTTATCGCAATGGCGGCGGCGGATATCGAGGGCGACAAATTTGAGAAGGCGGCCGTGGTCCTTGAAAAAGCGCTCGGTCCGGCGGATGAGATCGAGCACGAGGAAGAGCGCATCCGATCGTTTATCGATATCGGGAATTCGTTTGTCGCCGCGAAAAGGAACGACCGCGCGATCGAAACCTTTGATAAGGCACGCGATTACGCTGACGTGCTGGGCAATGTGCACCGCGATAATTTTCTGGCGTCTGTCTCGCTCGGGTTTATGCGATCGGGCAGTGTGGAACTCGCCGACCGCACGCTTGATATGGTGCGGGACAAGACGCAGATCGCATCGAGTTTGCTTGGCTTTGCGCGTGAATATTGGACGGGCGGCGAAAAGGAAGAGGCGCTTGAAGCATTGGATGAAAGCTATGCGATCCTGAAGTCGCAGCACGAGAAAGAGACCCGCGACAGCAAAGCGAAATTCGCGTTGTTCACAAATATTGCGGTTCAGTTTGCCGGTTTTGAAAAAGGCGAGCGGGGCATCGAGATCGCACAGGAAATACAGGACGAGGAACAGTCGATGAACGCCCTCGGTCAGATCGCGAGGATACTGACCATCCAGAAAAACGACGAACTCGCACGGACGGCGCTTAATTCGATCCCGGACGACGCCCACCGAATGTTCGCTCTCATCGCGTTGAGCGATACGGCAGCGTCGGGCGGCGACAGTGAAAAGGCCATTACCTTTCTTGACGAAGCACACGCGCTGGCCGAGGAAGTGCCGCAGCTTGCCTCGCGGTCCGCCGCGAACAATGCGATCGCAGAACGTTATGCCGCCGCCGGAGATGCTGCAAAGGCGAATCAGATCGCAAGCTTGAATCTTGGGCTGATCGCAACGATAAAGGACGAAAGCAGCCAGGTCGCCTCACTCGCCGAACTCGCCGCATTGGTTGAAAAAACTGACTTTGCCCTGGATGATGCCTCCGCGGAAGTTGTCCGGTCGATGCTTTTGCAGAAGAGGTTTTGAATAGGATGTCCGACAAACTTTAGTTTGTCGCGTTTTCAACAAACTAAAGTTTGTCGGACGCTAATTCGTCCTGTCTTATCAGATCCTGGAACGTCTCGCGGGTCCTTATCAATTCGGCCTTTCCATTTTCTCTTATCAAAACCACCGGCGGCAGAAACCTGGCGTTGTATTGTGATGCCTGTGCCAGCGAATAGGCGCCGCAGTTGAGCAGAGCAAGGAACTCGCCGGGCTGAACGTTCTCGGGCAACAGGCGGTAGTCGGGGAGGCGTTTGCGGCCTTCTATGTCGAAATAAACGTCGCCCCCGTCGCAGAGAGGGCCGGCGAGTTTATACGGCGTTTCGTGTGGTTCGCCGGCACGCATCGCAGAGATCAGATGGTAGTACCACTTGTAGGTTTCCATCGAGAGAAGAATGTTAAAGCCGGCGTCGGTTAGAAGCCATGTGTCTTTGTCCGCCTGAACTTTCACCACCCCGTCAGCCGAAACGGCTGCCACCCCTCCTAAGACAGGAGGGGAGTTTGCTTGAACCTTACCGACCGGTCTTTCTTTTTTGTTACGGACCGTGGTCAAGCATACGGCGGTGTCGGCGATGATGCTGCGGCCGGGTTCGAGGAGAAGCGTGATGCCTCCGAGCAGATCGGCTGCATTTTCTTTTAGTGCGTATTTTTTAACAGCGGCCCACGCGTCGCGAATCGCGTCGGCGGGTTCGAAATCGGCGGTGAACATCTCAAGCTGTTCGCGGGGAAATTCGCCTGACTGCGATCGATCGCGCAAATAATTGACCGGGAAGCCGCCGCCGAGGTTGATGTGCCTTAGCCGGACGCCGGACTCCCGGAAAATTCGAAGCATCGCCGCGAACATTTCGGAAAACGCTTCTTCATAAACATCAGCTTCTGGATTTTGCGAGCCGATGTGGAGATGGATGCCGTTAAGGTTCAGGTGTTCGGATACTTTGTATTTCGCGAACGCGGCGAAGGCTTCGTCGGGCATCATTCCGAACTTAGATGTGAGCAATGCCGTCTGCAGGCCTGAATGCGTTGCGGATTCGATCTCCGGCACGAGACGCAGGCTTACGTTGGCTCTTTTACCGAGACGTTCTGCGGTCTCTTCGATCAGTGAAAGCTCGTAGAGCGAATCGACCTGAATGGCGTAGATCTCGTTCTCGATCGCCAGTTCAATTTCCCAGACCTCTTTGCTGTTGCCGTTGAAATTTATTTGATCGCCGCTGAAGCCAGCCTTTAGGGCCTTCCAAAGTTCGCCGCCGGAATTTACTTCGATGTCGCAAGAGGCGTCCTTGACGGCTTTGAGAATGCCCATCGTGGACATTGCCTTGGCGGCGTAGCAGAGCTTTAGCGGAACATCGATATGTTCACCGGCCTTTTTTAATCGGGCGATGTTGTGCCGAATGCGCGGTTCGCTATACACGAACAAAGGCGTGCCGTGCTCGCGGGCAAGCTCGCCGGCATCGACACCGTTGATATGCAGGCGGCCGTTGCGTGTTTCGAGAAAGGCCTCGATTTCCCATGGAGTCGACATAACTAACTAGCGCGCAGATATTTTTACTTTGCTGATGGCGGCGGCGGAGGATTGGCGAAATCCTGGTTTCGGCGCGGATAGAGCTCTTTCATATAAAGATTCAAGTCCATCTTCCAGGCGCCGTCTTCGCGTATGAACGTGAGTTTTCTCCACTGGTCTCCAGGAAAACGGCTGATTTCAACGGTCGCAATCTCCCCGACAATATTCTCATTGCGCGTTTGCGGCATTTCTGGACGATTCAGAGGCGTTGTATTGCCGGGGAAAAGATATTCATCCATCGTCTTTCCGTTGCCCTCTGCGACCCCATTAATCGTATCGAGGGTGCCTTTCGACAGCGTCCTTTTCATCGTTTCCAGATCCTTCGCATTCTTGGCATCCGTGAACGTTTGCAAAACACCGATCGGCGAATGTTTCGAAATTTCCTTCGCCGAATTTGAAGGAACCTGCGCTTCGCCGCACGACAAAGCAAACCAAGAGCAAACCAACAGAATTAATAGCGTAAATATTCTCATTGTTTGAAAACTTAACAAGCCATGCCGATCGGTAGAGCCATAGTCCGCAAGGTCAGATGAACCCGCAACAGTTATTATTTCGTCACTAACTGAATATCGGTCCCCCTCGGATGTAAGCCCGGCAGCGTGATCGGTAGTTTGCCGGTAATGTCCTGCGTGCCTAGAATCGACCGGGCGGCGGCGCGTTGTAGGCTGGGCATATCGCCGTAGGCTACGACATACGTTTTCATTTCCGGAAACGACGAAAGAATATACGGATTGCCAAAGCTGATGCCGATAACTTTTTTGCCTGCGGTGAGAGCTTCGAGCAATATTGCCGCTCCATTTTCGGGAATGCCGACGCTATTTTTCGCACCCGAACGCACGCGGCCGTAGAGGCCGACGACGACGACATCCGATTCGTTGACGGCTTTTCTCGCGGCATCGACCTGTTCTTTCAGTGAGTTTTCCTGCAGGTAGGCAGACGCGAATTTTAGTCCGCCGGAACGCAGGCCGCCGACGAAACTGTTCATCGTTAACGGGCCGTCGAAGCCGTTCGAGATGCCGAGGACCGCGATCTTGGCGGAACGATCAAGCGGAATTCCATTGTCGTTGCGGACAAGTGTGATCGCCTTTGTCGCGATCTCGTCGGTCAGCTGTGTTACATCGGGGCTTGAAACTATCCGGTCGATCTGATCAAGCGGAGTAAGCTTGTTCTTGAATAAACCAAGTTCGTGTTTCCATGCGATCTGCCGCGTGACGGATTCGTCCAGCCGTGACATCGGAATACGGCCGCTTGCAACCGCCGCTTTCAGGCCGCGGAGCATTGCATCGACATCGGCCGGTTTTTCGAGGATGTCGGTTCCGGCAAGAAATGCGCGGACGCCTGCTTCTTCCTGTGTAAAATAGATCGTCAGGCCGCTCATCGACATCGCGTCTGAGACGATAAGGCCCTTGAAACCCATCTCTTTTCGCAGGATATCGGTCTGCACTTTTGCGGAAAGCGTAGCGGGAATGGTCGCGGTTTGATTCACGATCTCGGCGCCGGCTTCGGCATCGCCGCCCTTATATTCCTTTAATGGTTTTATCTCTTCACCGTCGATCTTGGGCAGGGCGATGTGGGCGATCATTATCGACCCGATGCCTGCATCCACCGCCTTTTTGAACGGCATCAGTTCAAGTGTGTTGAGGCGTTCACGGGGCAGTTCAATTATCGGCAGGCCGCGATGCGAATCGACTGCCGTGTCGCCGTGACCGGGAAAATGCTTTGCGGTCGCGATGACCTTTTGGCTTTGGACTCCTTCGGCAAACGCGATGCCGAAACGGGCCACGTCGTTCGGATCTTCACCAAAGCTGCGGACGTTTATCACGGGATTTTCGGCGTTGTTGTTTACATCAAGCACCGGAGCGTAAACATGATGGATGCCGATCGCCCGGGCTTCGCGGCCGGTGACAACGCCCATTCGACGCGCAAATTCGGGCTCGCCGGTTGCCGTGACGGCCATCGCCCACGGGAAATTTGTCGCGTCCTCAAACCGCATTCCGATACCGGTCTCAGCGTCGAGCGACATCAAGAGCGGCGTCTTCGCCAGCTCCTGCATGCGGTTGATCAAATGCGTGGTTTCGTAAATAGGAGCGCCGAAAAATATGATGCCGCCGATCTTGTTTTCGGTCACGTGCCGCTTCAGATCTTTGAAAAATGCGCTGTCCTGATTGGCAAAGCGGGCGTTGATTCCCACGTGAACAAGCTGGCCGACTTTTTCATCGGCCGACATTTTACTGACGTACTTAGCCGCGAGATCCCATGACTTTTTCGACGGAGCGAAGGGTTGTGACGCGGAGAAGGGGAGACGCGGAGACGCGGAGATGCGGAGTCTCGATGACGCGGAGAAAGCGAGACGCGGAGACGCGGAGATCGGAGTTGCGAGCGATAGTGGAGCTGACGCAAGAAGCGGATTCGCAACGAAAACTACCGCGAGAAAAATGCTAATTGGAAACTTCATCATTATTATTCGGCAACACAAGTGTCGCGGCAAAGGAAACAATAACCGTCGTAAGGCTCCCGATTAACGCATACCAGGGCCAGGCGATCACCGGCCCGCTGACTATTTTGTTTGATGCAAGAATTATGTATGTCATCAACCCGATACTTACGGCCATTCCGACAAGAGCGTGTATTTCCCTGGCACGCTTCAAAAAGGCGCCGACGAGAAACACGCCCAGGATGGGCCCGTTTATCAGCGAAGCAACCGCCAGTGCCAGCCCCAGAGCCGAACTGTCCATGTTCCTCAGGCCTACTGCTATCGCTATCTGAACCAGGCCGACAACGACCGTTAATATGCCGGCAACGCGCATCAGATGGCGGTCCGAGATGTCTTTCGCGAACGGCTTGTAGATGTCGTTGACCGCCGTGGCGGCGATCGAGTTCAGCGACGATGACAGAGCTGCCGCAAAGATGGCGGCGACGACCAGGCCCGACAAGCCGGTCGGCATTTTCTGCGTGATAAAAGCCGGGAATACCTTGTCGCCGCCGACCACTTCCCAGAGTCCCTTGACCGGCAATGTTGACTTGCCCATCTCGACCGCGGCGTAACCGGCATCGGCGAACGGCTCGTAGAACGCGAACAACAGTACGCCGATAAAAAGAAAGCCTATAAACTGTGCGAGCACGACCGCACCTGATGTCATCAACGCAGTGATCGCGGCCGACGGCTTATTCGTGCACAGATAGCGCTGGACGAGAAACTGGTCGGTGCCGTGCGTTGACATCGTCAGGAAGCAGCCGCCGAGCACTCCGCCCCAGAACGTGTATGTCTTTGCAAAATCGAGATTGAAATCGAACAGGCTGAATTTATCGTATTGCCGCCCGATCTCGATCGCTCCGCCGATCCCGCCGTCGATATTATTTATCAAAACGACCGCCGCGGCGATCGCCCCGCCGATATATATGACAAGCTGGACGACCTCGATCCAAATGACCGCCTCCATCCCGCCGTAGAAGGTGAAGACGATCATCACGATGCCGAGTATCAAGATGGAACCAACAATGATTACGGTCGGATCGGCATCCGGCTGAAACGCGGTATAGACGGCGGCGAGGACGATGGCAGTCAATAACAGACGAATGCCGTCGGCGATGTTCCGCATTATTACGAACAGGCCAGACGCCAGCGTCTTCACCTTTCCGCCGAAGCGGTCCCCTAAAAGCTGATAAACGGTCTGCAGTTCGCCTTTGAAATAGAGCGGGATGAATACGAGCGAGATGACGACGCGGCCGAGCAGATAGCCGAAAACAAGCTGTAAAAACTGAAAATTGCCGCCCTTTGCAAACGCTATCCCGGGCACGGAAATAAACGTGATCGTGCTCGTTTCGGTCGCGACGATCGACATCGCTATCGCCCACCACGGTACGTTCCGGTCACCGACAAAATAATCCTCGGTCGTCTCCTGTTTGCCCGCGTACCAGATGCCGAACGCCGTGATGCCGATCAGGTAGCCGAAGATTATTATGAGGTCGAGTGTTTGCATTTATTTTTCGCCGGCTAGTTCAATACGTTTTATCTCCTCGAACTGCTCGTGCTTTATTACTGTTCAAGCGAAGTTAGTCCTTCGGCCTCAAGAGCCTTACCGCCGATTCAACGACATATGCTGACTCCCGCAACGCCGCGACGGAAGAGACTCTATCGGCCATAGCCCGGAACATTACCAGAGCTGTCCTGAGATCACCTTCAGCATCTTTCATGAAGCCCTCGGCCTCGATCTCGCCGAGTCCGGTCTCGATCATCAGAATACGGACACTTCGTTCTTTCAGTTTGATATTGGACGACCGCATATTCGTCATCCTGTTTCCCCGGACGTATCCGAGGCGGACCATTGTTATGGTCGAGATCATATTCAGTACGAGCTTCTGGGCGGTGCCCGCCTTCATCCGGGTCGAACCGGTTATCGCTTCGGGTCCGACGACGGGGACGATGGCGACATCGACAGCTTTTGTGATCGCTGAATCCGGGTTGCTCGTAATACACGCCGTGAAGCAGCCGATCGAACGGGTGTATTCGACGGCACCAATAGTGTAGGGCGTGCGGCCCGAAGCCGCAATCCCGACAACGGCGTCTTTAGATGAAACACCTCGCGTCTCTAGATCCTTGAGAGCCGCTGCGGGATCATCCTCGCTCGCTTCGCTGGCCTTGTAAAGAGCCTCGTAACCGCCGGCGATAATTCCCTGAATGAGATCGTATGATACACCAAAGGTCGGCGGAATCTCGGACGCATCCAGCACGCCGAGACGCCCGCTTGTTCCCGTGCCCACATAAAACAGGCGCCCGCCGTTCTCCAGCCGCTCGACGATCCGGTCGATTGCCTCGGCAACCTCCGGCAGGACCGTTTTGACCGCTGCAGCGACGGTCTGATCCTCAGCGTTGATCAACCGCACGGCATCCAGCGTCGATGCGGCGTCGATCGAGGCTGTGTTTGGATTTTCCTGTTCGGTGATCGGAAGCATCAATAAATACTGAAAGAATATTCCAAAGTCTTGATCTTTGTGACAGCCACACCGCCTTTTATCGCCGGGATGAATTCGATCTTGCGCGCAGCCGAAATTGCTTGCTCGGTTAAACCGTGAGGCAAGCCTCTAACAGCGACAACCTTGCCAATAGTGCTGTCCTCGCGAAATTCGACCTTCAACAGAACCGATCCCCGCACGCAGATTGTTCCCTTGTCTTGAGGAGGATCACTCGCGCGAGGTTGTTTGATGATCCTCAGCGGTAGTTCTGTTTCTTTGCTGAGCTTCTTCACAAGTTCAGGTACGGGTTGACTAACACTCGCCGTTTTCTCCGGTTCACTTGATGGGACCGGGGTTTCCACCCTTGCGCGCGACCATTTCGACTCTACCGCAGCAGGATTTCGCTGTGCGAGACAAAAAGCCGGAAAAACCAGCACTAGAAATGACAATCCGATCAAACTCTTCAACGTTTCCCTCCGTTATTAGAAACCGAAATTTTACGTATTGCCATTAAGGCGGCGGCCTGGGCGGGGGCCATTTCGGGTTCGGTCAAATAGGCTTTGGGCGCGATAGTTTTTATTGTTCTGAGCATCGGCATTGTAAGCAGGCCGCCCGCCTTGAAAACGCTGCCTACGCAGCCGATCGGAACCTTTGCGTTTTTCAGGCCGAGCTTTTCTATTACGGCACAGGCCGCAAGCCCAAGCTCCGCGCCGGCTTCCTTTAAGATACTTGTCGCGACCGCATCGCCATCCTGAGCGGCCTCGACCACAAAACGGGCAAAACCGGCGATGCGGCTATTATCGACCTGCGGCGAATATATCGCGACGATCAAATTTTCCGGCCCGGACGCCCTGAAATATTCGGAGGCCCGCTCGCTCAATGTCGTTGCAATTCCGCGGCCGTCCGAAGCCTTTGCCACAGAATGCAGGGCCGTTTGAGCAATGCCCACTCCGCCGCCTTCGTCACCCGCAAGCGGGCCCCAGCCGCCGGAGATGGCCATCTCGCCCTTTTCGTTCTTGCCGAGACAAATGGAGCCTGTGCCAGCGATCACAACCAGGCCCGGCTTGCCCTGTGTTGTCGCGTAAAGGGCGATCTCGGCATCCGTGAGGACCGTTACATTTCTGATCCCAAGATTTTTTATAAAGCGTTCACGTACGCGCTGGCGCAGATCGGCGCGGCGGACCCCGGCCAAGCCAAGCGTTGCAGCCGCAATGTCCCCGCGCGAAACGCCGCCGACATCGCACGCATCGTTGACCGCTTTTACAATATTCCCGACCGCTGTCTCGACACCCACCCGAAGCGGATTTGATGGGCCGGCTACTCCTTCGCACCTAACTTCGCCGGAGGGCGACATAAGGGCAATGTGGGTTTTCGTGCCGCCACCGTCAACGCCTAGGAACAACTGGTGCGATACGCCGTCGCGATTCAATTTTGATCGCTTCACAGCCATCCGAAAAAAATATTGACCTAAAAAGCCTTCCTATTCTTAGCTAAACTTGACATATAATCAAATTTAACAGATTTTATGTATTCAATAAGATTATTTGATGCGCTGGTATTTTGCTGTCCGGCAGAATAAACACACAAAACAAACGCTGATACGGGGAAATATGGAGATCAGACAGCTAAAAGCTTTTCTCGCAATTGCCGAGGCAAAGACGTTTACGGCCGGTGCCCGGCGCGTAAATGTGACCCAGGCCGCTATTTCGATGCAGATCCGGCAGCTTGAAGATGAGGTCGGCCTGCCGCTGTTTACGCGTACGCCGCGGCGTGTGATCCTGACCGAAGCGGGTGAATATTTGCTGGAACGGGCAAGGAAAATACTTCGCGAACATGATTCAGCCATTGCCGAGATCGCCGAAGTTGCCGGTGCCGAGTACGGCCGGCTGCGAATCGGGTCGGCATCCGGGACGTTTGCGATGAACCAGCTTCCGACGATCATCGCGGGCTTGCGTGAAAAGTTTCCGAATTCGGAACTGTCCGTTTCGGCCGGTACAAGCGAGCGGCTGATAGATAAGATGATGCACGGCGAACTGGACACCGCGTTCGTTTCGCTGCCGGTCGATAATCTGAATGTGAGTACTGAATCGCTTTTTTCGGATGAGATCGTCGCAATCGCTCATCCCAAACACCCGCTCGCAAAAGAAAAATTCATCAGTGCCGCGACACTTGCGGGTGAGAAACTCATCCTCGGCGAACGCGGTGGAAACACGCGGCGGATGATAGACGAATTTTTCCAGGCCGCAAATGTTAAGCCGAATATTAGTATGGAGCTGTCGCGGCAGGAGGCAATTACGAAAATGGTCGAGAACGGGCTCGGAGTCGGCATGGCCGGGGCAAAATCGGTGGCAAAGGAGATACGCGACGGAAAGCTGACCTGCTGGCTGATCGAAGGAGCCGAGATCAAATGGGAACTCGGCCTGGCACGTTTGCGCGGCGGACATTTTTCGCCGATCGGGAAGGAGTTTGTGCGGCTGTGTAAGGAGAGTTTTGCCGAAAAGGAAAAAGGGTTGAAGGCGAGGAGATAGTTAACCTCCGATACGCTAAAACGCACTTGCGATCTAGCGTCTGCCCGTCCTCGCCGTGAAGGTTTAGGTCAAAACTCGACTATGCGCCTTTGCCGCCCTATTTGCGGAAAAGCTATGCTTTTCCGTGAGATGATTCCGATTCTGCGGCTACGCCGCCGTTTGCGTAAAATGTTTAAGGGTTGGTGTTATGAGAAAACACTATCGGCGGCATAGCCGCAAACTCAAGGGATGCCGTGTCGGAAAAGCACAGCTTTTCCGCAAATAGACGGGCCTAGCCCGAAGAAAACTAGCTTTGACATAGACTCTGAACGTCAATGAAGTCACGCTGCATCAATCTCTTTTATCTTTTTGTAAGTCTCTGCGTTTCGGCGGTATTTTTCTCCGCGTTCTCCTATTCGCAGGGCCTACCTGTTGCCCAGCCGCAAACCATCGGGATGAATGCGGCGAAGCTTGATCAGATCGAGGGTTTGGTCAATGCCGATATCGCCGATAAGAAACTGCCGGGAGCTGTTGTTATTGTCGGGCACAAAGGGAAGATCGTTTATCGCAAGGCATTTGGCAACCGCTCGCTGGTGCCGATACTGGAGCCGATGACGGTCGATACGATCTTTGATGTTGCCTCGCTTACCAAACCCGTTGCGACGGCCACTTCGATAATGATCCTTGTCGAACAAGGCAAGCTTAGGCTCAGCGACACCATCGGCAAGTTCATTCCCGACATCGACGATCCCGAAGCAAAAAAGGTAACGATCCAACAGCTTCTCACACACACCTCCGGCTACCGTCCCGATTTCGACCTCGGCGAAAAATGGACTGGGCGGGAAGGGATGCTGGCGGCATTGAAAAAGGAGAAGCTGCGTGCTGCTCCCGGGACGAGATTTGTTTATTCGGATATTGGGTTTATTGTGCTGGGGGAGATTGTTGGCCGGCTGTCCATTGATCTACTTGTTCGCGAGAATGCTCATCTAGGACCTTTCGTCTATTTCACGAGGCGCGGAGTATTCGGTCCCATTGGAATGAACGAAACGAATATTTTTGATGAATCTGAACTGCAAAAGTGGCAGCGGGAAAAGCTTCTGGAACGTATTGCGCCTTCCGAAAATATTCGTGGTCAAAACAGCTACCTAGGTTCAAAATTCGAAGGCGACGAAAAATCAGGCGACCAAATGCTTCGCGGCCAAGTTCACGATCCGACGGCCTATCGAATGGGCGGAGTCGCGGGGCATGCAGGACTCTTCTCAACCGCCGACGATCTTGCCCGCTACTGCCAGATGCTTCTGAACGGCGGCGTCGCTCCGGCTCCGATGCAGAGGCCTGCGCGTGAGCGAGGGCGTAATGCTCAAGGTGGCGATCACGCCCTTACTAACGTGCGGGCTTCTGCAACTGCGTCAGATGCCGCAAAGGGTGTTCGAATTCTGTCCGCCCAGACCGTCTCAAAGATGACCTCGCCTTACGTCGTTTCCGAAGACGGAGCGACACGCGGGCTTGGGTGGGATATAAACACGGCGTTCTCGTCGAATAGAGGCGAGCTTTTCCCGCTTGGGTCGTTCGGTCATACGGGTTTTACCGGCACGTCGATCTGGATCGACCGGGTTTCGCAGACCTTTGTAGTCTTCATGTCGAACCGCGTTCACCCGGACGGCAAGGGCGATGTGACATCGCTACGAGCCAAAGTCGCAACGGTTGCGGCCTCGGCTATTGAGGACACGCCGATCGAAGTATATCGTTTGGCGGAGAGTACTTATCAGTCTCAGGTTGCGGCTCAACTCCCGGCCTTCATCGAGCGAAAAAAGCTATCAGCTAACAGCTCTCAGCTATCAGCTATTCCGAAGAATGTGACCGTCCTCAACGGCATCGACATTCTCGAAAAGAACGGTTTTAAGGAAGTCGAAGGCAAACGTATCGGCCTGGTGACTAACCACACGGGGCGCAACCTTGCGGGGAAGTCCACGATCGATATTTTGCATGAGTCGAAGAATGTGAACCTCGTTTCGATCTTCGCGCCGGAGCACGGGATTCGCGGTGAGCTGGATACGGAAAAGATCGATGATACTAAGGACGAGAAGACGGGCCTGCCCGTGTTTTCGCTCTACAAAGACGGGATGCGGCGGCCGAAGCCTGAGCAATTGAAAGACCTCGACGCGATTGTCTATGACATCCAGGACATCGGGGCGAGATTTTACACCTACACAGCTACGCTCAAGAACGTGATGGAGGAAGCCGCAAAGGCGAAGATCCCAGTTTACGTGCTGGACAGGCCAAACCCGATAAACGGCGTCGATGTGGAAGGTTCATTGGCTGAAGAAGATAAGCTTTCATTCATTGCGGCTCATACCGTTCCGGTTCGCTACGGCCTGACCATCGGTGAACTCGGGCAGATGATGAACGCCGAGCGGAAGATCGGTGCCGACCTGCGTGTGATCAAGATGGAAAACTGGTCGCGTTCGATGTGGTTCGACGAAACGGGCCAGACGTGGGTCAACCCGTCGCCGAATATGCGGTCGTTGACCGAGGCGACGCTTTATCCGGGCATCGGCCTGCTCGAAACCACGAACATCAGCGTAGGCCGCGGGACCGACACGCCGTTCGAGGTGGTCGGGGCACCGTGGCTAGACGGGCAAAAATTGGCGACGTACCTGAACGAGCGAAACCTGCCTGGCGTGCGGTTCGTTCCGGTCAGGTTCAAACCGAACGCGTCCGTGTTCAAGGATGAACATCTCAGCGGAGTGAACATAATCATCACGGACCGAGGCTCGTACCGTTCGGTCCGTACCGGAATCGAAATTGCCGCCGCTTTGCGCAAGCTTTATCCGACAGAATGGCAGGTGGACCGTTACGCCCGGCTGCTCGTAAATGCGGAAATTCTCGATCTGGTGAAACGCGGCGAAACGCCCGAAAATATCGTTCAGGCTTATCGTGCGAAACTGGACGAATTCATGCGCCGACGGGCACTATATTTGCTTTACAAATGAAATGATTTACGGGTAATGGCTTTTCGGTTTTAACACTTTTGCAATATCTCTTTTATTTTCAGGGATTTCGGGAATCTCATGGAAATTTCTCCGTAAGTTGCGATAACGAAAATTTGGATAAATCTCCAAATACGTAAATAATTCTTATGGATAGGTCCGGGGCTAATAATAAATTGAGAGAGGAATATCGACAATGATTAGGAAATTTGCTGAAACTTGTTTTCGTATTATTGTGCTTCTTGCATTGACTTGCGGGTTGGCGCTATTTGCCAATTCGCAAACGGTAAGCGGAACTTTGCGTGGGAATATCACGGACTCCAACGGGGCCGTAATTCCGAATGCAACGGTGACTGTCCGTAATAAGGAGACCGGTTTGGAACGGACCGTCACTAGTTCGGGCGAAGGACTGTACAACGTACCATTCCTGCCTATCGGAGAATATACCGTCGAGGCTACTCGAGAAGATTTTAATAAAGTAACCCGCGAAAATGTTAGGGTGACTCTCAACGAAACCACGATCATTAATGTAAGGCTAGATCCTGCGGTGACAGGTGCCGTTACTGTTACGGATGACACGCCTCCGATCAATACGACAAATGCTCAAATTGCGGGGTCACTGAGCAGCCAGCAGATACAGGAACGTCCCGTTGCAAATCAAGGCAACTTTCTTACACTGGCCGAAACATTTACCGGATTTCAGGAGAATCCCACGTCGGGCCAGAATAACCCGACTGCATCATCGGGTTCGTCCGTCAACTTTAACGGAACCGGTACACGCGGCGCGACATTTCAGATCAACGGCGTGAACAATGACGACTCTTCTGAAAATCAGAATCGCCAAGGAGCATCGCTGGCGACGATCAAAGAGTTTCAAGTCATCACAAATAACTTTACCGCGGAATTTGGCCGTGGATACGGAGCTGTGGTCCTGGTCCAAACTCTGTCGGGCACGAACTCTATCAAAGGAAGTGCTTACTTGTACCACAATGATCAGGCGTTCAATGCGAAGTCGTTCTTCTCGCACGGTAAAAAGCCGGTTACCAGACGAAACCAATTTGGTGCGGTTGGGGGTTTCCCAATTTGGAAAAATAAAGTGTTCGGCTTTCTTAGCATTGATGAGATCAGAAACTCAGGTGCGAACACCTACACCCGAGATTTGCCATTGCCGTCTGAAAGAAATCCAGCTAACTGGTTCGCCCTCTCTCCTGCGAACGATACTCCTGCGAACCGAGCGTTTATTCAATCCGTTTTTGACAGATTTCCCACCGAACTAATTCCAAATGATTCGCGTTCGCCAAGGACCTATGTCGGGGCTCAGCCTTTCAGTTTCCCGGCTAACGACTATTCAGCCCGTTTCGATTGGAATGCGGGAAGTAAAGATACCGTCTTTGGCCGATGGCAATATACGCGTCAGATCTTTCAGGCGGATGATATCATTTTGGGTGAGAGGGCGGACCAGAACAATAAGCAGCAGAATTACGGCTTGACCTGGACCCACATTTTTTCGCCGGCGATCGTTGGTGAATTTCGATACGGCCTGGGCCTGAGAAATACGCTGGTAAACATTGCCGCTGGCAACGATACGCCGATAATTCGATTCCAGAATCCAAACACTGTCACAGGCGGCTCCATCATTGGTAATGCCGGTGCATTTCCGATACAGCGATACCAGACCGATCATCAGTTTGTATATAACCTTTCGATGGTCTTTGGCGGAAATCATTTTTTGAAGGCCGGTACCGACATTCGCAACCAGAACCTTGACGATCTGGCTGATAATTTTTCACGAGGATTCTATACCTTCAACGGTGTGTGCGGCGGGTACCAGGACCCGACACCCGGAAACACCTTGTCGGGCTATCGCGAACCGTCGACGGCTATTCCCGGGCCTCCGCCGACTGGGAATAATAATCAGGGGAATCCGTCGGGCTGGCTGGCATTGATAAACGGCTGCGTTACAACATTTCAAAAAGGCTACGGGCCTTTCTTCCTCGAAAATCGAATTGGCGAAAGCAATTTCTATGTTGAGGATAATTGGAAGATCTTTTCAAACTTGACCTTCAATTTGGGTTTTCGTTATGAGTATGTGAAGGCCCCGAAGGAAGCGGGAGACTTGATCGATTATGGATTCGATGACGATAAAGATAACGTCGAGCCGCGAATCGGATTTGCGTACAGCCCAGGGTTTGAGAGCGGCTTTCTAAAACGGATGTTCGGCGGCGCCGGCGACAGCTCGATCCGCGGCGGCTATGGCATTTACCACGGACGGCTTTTCCAGTCTGTCTTCTCGCAGTCCGGGGCGACAGTGCGATTCAATCCGCCGAACGCTCTATTCTATAATCAGACAGGTGTTGCGACCTCGACCTTCAACCCGTTTAACCTACCCGACCCGACAAACGGATTTGTATTTGTGCCCGGCCCGCAAACTGCCCGTGTTGGCATAACAAGAATCAACCCGGATCTTGAGATGCCCTACACGCAGCAGTGGAATCTGACCTTCGAGCGCAAAATGCCGTGGTCAACGGCACTTCGAGCGAGCTATACGGGTAACCGCGGAATTGGACTGGTAAAACTCGGTTTGGACAATTTGCCGGTCCACGATCCTGTTAACGGGGTATTTGTTGCAGATCATCCTAACAATTTAGCGGCGCTTCGAGGCCAGACAATCAGGCCGGCGGCGGATCTTTTCTGTGCGGGTACGACGACCGTCAACGCCCTTTGCCCCGTTGTTGTTCCTATCGGGCCGCTAGAATATAGTCGCATCGTCCCGCGCACAAACGAACGGCGACCGGATCCGCGATACTCGACAAACATCATTGTTAGTAACGCGGCGTGGAGTTACTACAATGGACTCCAACTCGAATTGATAAAGCAGCTTAGCCACGGGCTTAATTTTTCAGCCGCGTACACGTGGAGCAAATCGCTCGATACTAATTCGGACGCGACATTTCTTGGAGCTGGTGACAGCAACCAGAACGGTAACGACGCTTCTGTGTCACGCGGCTATTCTCGTTTTCACACGCCTCACCGGTTCACTTTCTTTGGAACTTACCGGCTGCCGTTCTTTTCCAAGGACAAAGGTATTCTGGGGCAGGTGCTGGGCGGATGGCAGATGTCCGGCGTGTTCAAGTGGGCACACGGAACTCCATTCACCGTTACCGGCACGGGCATCGATCTAAATCTTGACGGCTTCTCTGAAACCCGTCCCCGCCTGCTTGATCCATCCATATTGGGTAACAGCATTTCAAATCCGCGAACGTCCCAGCAGCTGCTGCCGCGAACTGCCTTTGGCTCCCCAACTTCGGCGGATGATTTTAATTGCTGTATTCTGGGCCGCAACACATTCTTCATCGACGGAACCAAGAATGTAGATCTTGCATTCTCAAAGATCTTTCCTATGCCGTGGGAAGGTCACAGTTTGTCATTTCGAGCTGATATGTTCAATGCTTTCAATAAGTTCCAGTGGGGTTTTCCCAACTCTACCTACACGAGCACAACTCTTGGAGTGTTAAGTACGGGAGCAACGTCGTACGCACCTCGGACAATACAGATGTCACTAAAGTATTCGTTCTAGTCTTGTTCCCAATCGATCTAATCGACTATTTGCCCGCGCCCGCCTTGTGCGACGCGGGCATTTTTGTTTTGATAGGAGCGAAATATGGCAGCCATTTTATTAAGAAACGCTACGCTGGCGGGTGAGCCGAGTGGCAAACGCTCGGTCGCCGTCAGGGACGGAAGGATCGTTGGAATAAATGAAACGAAGGCCGCTGCCCATGCGGAAGCCATCGATTTGAATGGGTGTTTTTTATTGCCGGGTTTTGCGGACATACACATTCACGGAGCGGTTGGAATCGATGTAAATGAGGCCGATGCTGATGGTCTGATCGAGATAGCTGCGTTTGTGGCAAAGAATGGAGTGACGGCTTGGGTGCCGACGTTGGTGCCGGATTCGGATGAGAATTACCGGCGGATTATCGGCGAGATCGACCGATTGATGGAAATTCAGGAAGGGCGGCCGATAGCTCAGGCCGTCGGAGTGCATTATGAAGGCGTTTTTGCGAACGAGAAGATGTGCGGTGCCTTGCGGCCGGAGTATTTCCGCAGTGGAAAATGGATGGTGGACATTGGACAATTGCCGATGTTAAAACGCGGCGTTCATATGACGACATTGGCCCCCGAGATCGAAGGCGGCGTTGCAGTGATCCAAAATTTAAAGAGTGCAGGTTGGGTCGTCTCGGTCGGGCACACGCGGGCTGATGTCGAAACTCTTGATGCTGCGTTTGCCGCCGGGGCACGGCATATGACGCATTTTTTTAATGCGATGACCGGCGTTCATCATCGTGAAATTGGCGTGGCTGGCTGGGGGTTGTCGAACGATGACGTGACTTTCGACATCATTGCCGACGGCGTTCACGTACATCCAAAAATGCTGGAACTGGCATGCCGTGCGAAATCGGCGGATAAGGTCTTGCTTATCAGCGATTCAGTCGCTCCGACCGGCCTGGGAGACGGAGAATACGAGATCTGGGGTGAGAAGGTGACCGTCAAAGCCGGGCGTACGCGGAACGAACGAGGCAGCATTGCGGGTTCGGTCATTACGATGCATGACGCGTTTGTGCGTATGATGTCGCTTGGATATTCGATGGCCGACGCGGCAAAGATGGCTTCCACAAATCCGGCTACGCTGCTTGGTTTGAGCGATTTGCGAGGCTCGATCGAGGTAGGGAAGCGGGCCGATCTTGTCGGTATCGAGCTGGACGGATCAATTAAGTTCGTGATGATAGGCGGCGAGTTTGTTGACCTTTAGCTGGCGGGCAATTTAATAGGCTGCCCTTTTTCGGGCAGCCTACTTTCCCCCTTGTTCGTTGGCGAAGATGGTTATTCGCCAACCTTTTCGGCTTTCGCGGCCTTGCGGGACTTTTGGCGCTCGCCGCGTTTTGCTTTCATTTCGGCCATTTTCGCTTTCTGCTCGTCGGTCAGGATCGAAAACATTCGCGATTTAACCCGCTGTCTTTCGACTATCATCCTGGCCGAGAGTCCGGCCTGCTCGTTTGCCAGAGCAGTTACCTGGGCTTCGTCAAATGCTCCATTTTCGGTCAATGAGTTCATCTTTTCACGGTTTGCTTTCAGAGCTTCCCTGATCGGCTGGACACCTTCACGGCTAGCGGCACGGAGTTGTTTGACCTGTGCCTTTTGCTCGTCGGTCAGATCGAGCCCGCGAAATGCCATTCCCATGCCGCGATGATGTCCTCCGCGTTTGCCCCATCCGGCCTTTTTGCCTTCCGGCGATCTCTGGCCGACCGCGAACATAACGCCCGCCGCTACAATAACTAATGCCAATATTGCGATAAGTGCTTTTTTCATTTATATATTCCCCTGTTGTTTCTATGCATATTCGGGCGGCAGAATTACCGCCATCAAACTGTTAGACGAAATTTGCGTTACGGCGACCGTCGGATTTTTGTGAAGTAGTGTAAAGAATTGTAAAACGCCGCACAGAGCCGGAGTTTTCACGTAGAATGAGTCTGTAATGAATCGAGTTCTGATAATTGATGATGACGAAGAGCTTTGCGAGCTTGTATCCGAGTACCTTGGGGTTGAAGGATTTGAGACCGAAAGTGTTCACGATGGCGAAACCGGATTGAAACGGGCGGGATCGGGCGATTACGATCTTGCGATCCTCGACGTGATGATGCCGAAAATGAACGGCTTCGATGTTTTGCGCAATCTGAGAGAAGTGTCCGATGTTCCTGTATTGATGCTTACCGCAAGAGGTGACGACATGGAACGCATTGTCGGGCTTGAGATCGGGGCGGATGATTATTTGCCCAAACCGTTTAATCCGCGTGAACTTGTCGCGAGACTTCGCGCGATCCTGCGCCGAGTTTCACTAGAGAACGACAGTCAGCCGGGCCCTGAGAAGGTCCAGGTTGACGATCTTGAGATATCATCGTCGTCGCGGTCGGCAAAACTTGGGGGGAAAGAAGTGGTGCTTACCTCGGTTGAGTTCGACCTGTTGCGGGCTTTGGCCCGCGATGCCGGCAAAATAGTAAAAAAGGAAGACCTAAGCGAAAACGTGCTCGAACGAAGCCTTTCACCCTATGACCGCAGCCTGGATATGCATATCAGTAATTTGCGAAAAAAATTAGGCCTGCGCGGCGACGGAAGCGAAAGAATTAAGACCGTTAGATCGGTCGGCTACATCTATACAGTGCTATGAACTTGTTTCTCAAGATCTTTCTCTGGTTTCTCGCGGCCATTGCTCTGATGGTCGGCGTGGTGGTTTTTCTCAACTGGACGGTCCAGACCGAGCCCGTCGTAAGCCGATGGCGAATATCCGTTACGAACCAGACCAATATTTATGCCGAAACGGCGGCACAAATTTATTCAACGCAGGGTGAGGTTGGGCTCGGCGAATTTCTTGAGCGCATCCGCAAACCCGAAACTATCGGTGAGGTCGATCTGATCGGCGAGAACGGCAAGGCCTGGCTTTCGGCGGGCGTTAACGCAGACAATTACAAGGAACTGGTCGCGAAAGCCCTAAGCAGTGAGACGGTCGAGATCGAAGTTCATCC
>JBGTJP010000106.1:0-32884 GCA_041745075.1 Pyrinomonadaceae bacterium
CCCAGATGCCGCAAACTGAAAAGAAACGGTTTGCCGACTATTTGATCGATACGTCCATCGGATTTGAGGACACGCGCCAACAGGTTCGGGAGGTGCTCAAAAAACTGAAACTCTCGCTCGACTGATCGTTTTTGTAACCGAAATGCCGGATCAAACGAAATGGAGATGAGAGAAAAAAAATACACATTCGGGATCGGCCGATCGTATCGCAGCCTCGGTATTTTTCGCCGCATTCCGGCTGTCTCCATCCTTGTCTGCACAGTCTTCATACTCTCCTGCACGCAGCTTGAAAAACCTGAACCCGAACCATTTTTTGCCGAAACGGCACCGCCAAAAGCACAAGAATTTCGCTGGAGCAACGGGAAACTGCCAAAGAGTTTCGACCCGGCGCTGGCGTCGGCTCCTCCGGAAACCGATATCGTCCGTGCGCTGTATGAAGGACTGACCGAAACCGATCCGGCGACATTGGAAGAGGTGGCGGGCGTAGCTGAAAACTGGTCTTCAAGTGACGATTTTAAGGTTTGGATCTTCAAGCTTCGCAAGAACGCGAAATGGAGCAACGGCAAACCTGTCACCGCAAACGACTTTGTCCTGGCGTGGAAACGGCTTATTCAACTTGGCGACAAGACAGCACATCGCAATTTGCTCTCGAATATCGCGGGTGTCCCAAGATCGGAGCAGGAAGTGCCTGCCTCGAACGATGCGATCGAACCATTCCTCCGTCAGAATTCAAATACTGGGTTGCCGGGGCGGCAGACGCAATATCTGGGGCGGGTTCAAACGAACACAAATACCAAGCCGGCGGCGGGGCAAAATCCGTCGAACACTAGTGTTTCAGGACCAACCAAACCTACTGGGAGCGCCGAGGCCCTTGGGATCGTGGCCGATGATCCCCACACTCTAAAAGTGACTTTGCGAACGCCCGACAGGGATTTTCCAAAATTGGTTGCGAATCCGGTCTTTCGGCCCATTTTCAGCAACGGCGAGGAGTTTATCGGAAAGGATCTAAATCCATCGATCGTCACGAACGGCCCTTTTCGTGCAACCAAGATAGAAGCTTCCGGGCTTGTTCTCGAGCCGGCCGAACATTATTGGAACCGTGAGAATATAAAGCTCGAACGGGTGCATATCGTGTCGATGGATTCGCCGGAAAAAGCGTTAAGCGCCTATCAGGCCGGAGACCTTGATGCCGTCACGAATGCCGATTTTTCGCCGCTGGCATTGAAACTTCTCACACCTTATGAGGATTTTCGGAAAACGACGCACAGCGCTCTGAACTTTTACGAGATCAACTCCACGAAACCGCCATTCGCCGACCGCCGGGTGCGCGAGGCCTTATCGAACGCCATAGAACGCGAGCGCCTGACCGAAGGCGAGATGGAAGGGCTTACGCGGCCGGCTCTTAGTTTTTTACCTTACTCAACGACGACCAAGGCAAGGCTTACCCAGGACAAGGAAAAAGCGAAGGACCTGTTGGAGGATGCAGGATTTCCGGGCGGCACGGGCTTTCCGGTCATCAAATTGCTTGTCAATCGAAACGATACGCAGCAGCGTGTAGCAAAGTCGGTTGCCCGGATGTGGAAGCAAAATTTAAACCTTGAGACCGAGATCGTCGTAAAAGATACAGCCGACCTTGAACGAATGCGAAAAGCAGGCGAGTTCGATCTTGTAAGGCGGGGCGTTGTTTTCCCCACCTCGGATGAAACCGCAAACTTTATGGCGGTTTTTGAAATAGATCCGACGGCGGCCGGCCAATCGCCTTCGGGTACCGGTTTTGACGGCAAACAGACAAGCGGCCCGACGGCGGGCGATACCCTCCCCGTTGGCGGCGAAGAGGCGATTCCATCAAATAGGAATAAAAAAAATTCGGGCGAATCTATTGCATCTGTTACACTTACAGAGGACGAGGCGCTATACGATCTGCGTGCGATCCCGCTTTACTTCCCAATATCGTTTGCTCTCGTCAAACCGTATGTCTCCGGATTTGAGATGAACAGCCTTGATGCCGTGAATTTGGCGAACGTATCGATCAATAGTGAATGGCAACCGAAAAGCCGCTGAAACGAATCGAAGATCAAAGAGTTAACGCCCAGTTTTCGGCTTTTGTTTAGTTCATAATTAACTCTCCTGGAAACCGGTAAGGTTTCTTTCGTACGGAAAATCAAAGGAGTAAGAAAATGAGAGGTTCCCGCCTTTACGATCTTCGACTGTATTTAGCGGTATTGGCAATTTCGTCGTTTTTGGCCGGCTGCACAACCTCGGCAAGCGGCCGTTACTTCGGCCTTACAAAACCGCCCTCGAACAACATCCTTCGCTACATCACGGGATCGGAACCCGAAAGCCTAGACCCGCAATTTGTGACCGGGCAGCCGGAAGCCCGCATCATGATGGCGCTGTATGATGGCCTGGTCGAATATCATCCGAAAACAATGGAGCCGATCCCGGCAATTGCAGAAAGCTGGGAAATAAACTCCGATGGTACGGAGTATCTTTTCCACCTTCGCAGGAACGCCAAATTTTCGAATGGCGATCCGATAACCGCGAAGGATTTTGTTTATTCGTTCCGCCGCGGCCTTTCGCCAGATCTGGCCGCCCGGAATGCAAATCTTGCGTACTATTTGAAATACGCCGAGGCGTACAATTCGGCAAGCGCATTTGTAAAAAACCCCGACGGTTCGTTCGTTCAAAAGAATGCGGGTGCGGTGGCCGAGACCAAAGATACCGATTCGTTCGGCGCCGATTCCGAGTTTCACCGCTTTATCGATGCTCCGGAACGCCTGACGGTCCCGAGTGACGAAAAAGGACGCAGCAAGCTAACGGACAAAGACCCGAAACTAAAAGCACTTCTCGAAAACAAGGAATTTGTCCCGGTAAGGGCCGAAGACGTTGGCATCGAAGCGGTGGATGACTATACCATTCGCCTTAAACTTTATCAGCCCGCACCGTTTTTCCTCGGCCTGTTGCCGCACCAGTTCTTTCGCGTGGTTCACCAGGCGTCGATTGAAAAGTTTGGCAAGGCGTGGACGAAGCCCGAGAATATTGTTACCAGCGGAGCCTTTAAGGTCGCCCGGCACAGGCCATATGACGTGTTGAATGTTGTCAAAGACCCGAATTACTGGGACGCCGCGAGTGTAAAACTTGCCGGGATCGATTTCTATCCGCTGGATGAGCAGACGACGATGCTAAACCTATACAAAGCAGGCAAGGTCGATGCGACATATAATCACACGATCCCGGCAGCGTGGAATGACACCGTAAAACAGTTCACGACCGAGTATTCGCTCCACCCTGAGGCCGCCGTAGATTATTACAGCCTGAGCGTCAAAAAGCCGCCGATGGACGACGTCAAGGTCCGGCGTGCATTTGCGTTGGCGATCGACCGCGAGGCGCTGGCCCTTTTTCAACGGACAAAAAAACCGCTGGTCGATTTTACGCCCGAGGGAATTTTTCCGAAATACGAAGAAGCTCGGCAGAAGATCTACACCGAATTGCTGACCGCCCAGGGAAGCTCAATGGCCGAATGGAAGGCGCGAATTTTTGACGCCGAAAAAGCCCGCAAGCTGCTTGGTGAGGCAGGTTTTCCTGTCCAGCAGGCCGGCAGCGGCTGGTCTTGTCCGAGTTTCCCGGTCGAAAAGGTTTCGATCACCTACAACACTTCGGAATCGAATCAACGGATCGCCGAGTTTATCCAGGCGCAGTGGAAGCAAAACCTTGGCATCACCCTCCCGCTCAAGAACATGGAGTTCAAGACCTTCTTGCCATACCGGTCGGCGGTGGAATACGATGGCGTCGTGCGCAACGGCTGGGTCGGCGATTATATGGACCCGTTCACGTTCCTTAATCTTTTCTATTCCAAAACCAATGATGGGGCGACCGGCTGGTGGGACCCGAAATTCGACAAGATGCTCGACGACGCGAATAAAGAGGTCGACGAAATGAAGCGATACGAAATGCTCGCCCGGGCGGAGTTTTTTGTGATGCAGCAGCAGATCATCATTCCTCTTGCCACCGCCGGCACGAGCTGGGTCAAAAAGCCATATATTAAAGGGATGTACCCGAACCCGGGCACATTGCACCCGTGGAAATTCGTCTATCTCGAACCTGACGAATCGAAATGGACACAGAGCATGGACGACATAATGAAAGAGAGCGATCCGGTTATGAACGCCCAGCTGGAACAGCTTACGGCCACTCAGGAAGCGATGAAAAAGGCGAAAGCGGCTGCAAAAACCGCGGAATAGACAGATAAAATGCTGAGCTTCATTTTACGCAGACTGCTGATCATCATCCCGATGGCGTTGCTTGTCGTCACGGTAACCTGGGCTTTGATCCGCATCGCTCCCGGCAACTTCTATTCGACCGAGCGTAAGCTTCCGCCGGCCGTCGAAGAGAATATCAAGAAAAAATACGGCCTCGACAAACCGTGGTATGAGCAGTACGGCATCATGATGCTGAACATCGTCAGGCTCGACTTCGGAGATTCGCTCCGTTACCCGGGCCAGACGGTCAACGAGATAATCGCCCGGCACCTGCCCTATTCAGCGACCATCGGTTTTTTTGCTTATCTACTTGCACTGGTCGTCGGCCTGTCGGCCGGGATAATCGCGGCGTTAAAACAAAACTCGCTTTGGGATTACGGGTCGATGGCTCTGGCAATGCTTGGGCTGTCGGTTCCGAACTTCGTGCTCGGCCCGATACTTGTGCTCTTTTTTGCGCTTGGCCTGTACCTCGTCCCACCGTCACGATGGGGCGGAGTATCAAATATTATTTTGCCGGTGATCACGCTTTCGGCGATCTATGCGGCATACATTGCCCGTCTGACGCGTGCCGGAATGCTGGAAGTTATGCGGTCCGATTACATTCGCACAGCACGGGCAAAGGGCTTGGATGAAAAGACCGTCCTGCTTAAACACGCACTTCGCGGCGGTATCGTGCCGGTAGTTTCCTTCACCGGACCGGCCCTTGCCGGGCTGCTTGCAGGGACGGTTGTCGTCGAAAAGGTTTTCGCGATCCCCGGGCTTGGCAATATTTTTATTCAATCCGTACTCAATCGCGACGAGCCGCTTATCCTCGGCATCGTGGCGTTTTTGTCGATCATTATTATGATCTTCAATCTCGCGGTCGATATCTCATACGGATTTTTGGATCCGCGTATTCGGTACGAATAAAGATCTATGGTGGAAAACGTAGAAGCCATAAAAGGCGCCTCATTGTGGGCTGATGCATGGAAGCGGCTGTTAAAAAATAGGCTGGCCGTGTTCGGCATGATCGTCCTGGCGATCATGGTCGTTGCCGTAGCCCTCGGCCCGCCGCTTATTAGATGGATGACCGGCATTACGGCTGATTATATTCCGGCCGAAGGTGAATTGATAAGATCGTTCCCGCCGTCTTCGGAGCATCTGATGGGAACCGATGAAGCAGGGCGCGATATGCTGGCCCGCGTTCTTCAAGGCGGACGCATATCGCTGATGGTCGGAATTATTTCGACGATCGTTTCGCTGATCGTGGGCGTTTCATACGGCGCGATCGCCGGTTACCTGGGCGGCCGTATCGATAATTTTATGATGCGGCTGGTTGATATTATCTACGCGATCCCGTACATCCTTATCGTTATCGTTCTGCTTTCGGTTTTTGGCGGTCCGAATATGCCCGACTGGATCGGCTGGCTTTCCGAAAAACTTGGCGGTGCAGGCAACCAGAGCCTTAGCCAGATCTTTTTGCTCTTTTTTGCGCTCGGCCTCGTTTCGTGGCTGACGATGGCACGGGTCGTTCGCGGGCAGATACTCTCGCTCAAAAATCAGGAATTCGTCTTGGCTGCCAAGGCGACCGGCGTATCGACGTTTGGCATAATCTTTCGCCACCTTGTCCCGAACGCACTCGGCCCGGTTATCGTTTACGCTACGCTGACCGTTCCGAGCGTGATGCTGACCGAAGCCTTTCTTTCGTATCTTGGCCTCGGCGTCCAGGCACCGTACGCTTCGTGGGGCAGCCTCGCTGCGGATGGCATCAAGAACATCGCCATCTTTCCATGGCAGCTTATCTTTCCCGGCGTGACCATGGCGTTGACTTTATTTTCGCTGAATTTTTTGGGCGATGGTTTGCGGGACGCCCTCGATCCGCAGACGCGGAAGTTCTGATTCGGAGCTAGACTAAATGAGACCCTTGCTTTTAATTGTTTTTGCAATATTCCAACATAATGTTCATGGGCAAGCAGATCCGGCCGGCGAGTTGCGCGAGTTGAACAACCGTGTGACGGAGACTTACCGTTTGGTAGATTTCGTTAAAGCAGAACAGTATGCTAACCAGGCGGTTGTGCTTGCGGAAACGGCATATGGAGCGGCTTCCCACGAAAAAGGCTTGGCCCTTCTGAACCTAGCGATTGTCCAAAAGGCCCTAAAGAAAATAGAACCCGCGAAGCTCAGTTACGAACGCGCCGTGGAGGTTTTTTTGCAACTTCCGAACGATGGCTCTTATGATTTGATCAACGCCTTCGAAGGCCTTGCTCATGTTCATTTCCTGGAGGGAAATGCCGGCGAAATGATCGCGAACTATTCGAAAGCTGTAGAGGCAGCGACGAAGGCCTTCGGATTAGGAAGTAAGCAAACCTTTTCACCGATCTTTAATCTGGCAAAAGCATATGGGTTGTTGAAGAAGTACTACGAAGCGGATGAGTTCTATTCCAAGTCATACGACCTAGCATTCAGGCACCTTGGGACCGACTCGAGGGAGGTAAGGGAGATCGAGGACCTCAGGGTGTGCATGGGTATGGAGAAAAAGTTTTCCGAAGAAGGCGATAAGCGATTTGCTGATATTCGAAAAAAATATTCTCACGACACTTCAGATGACTCGGTCGTTGTCAACGGAAAGGCAGTAAAGCTGCCGCGGCCAGACTATCCGACTGATGCAGTGAAACAACGCATTAAGGGCAAGGTTGCCGTTCGCGTGACGGTCGGCGAGAACGGTGACGTGTCGAAAGGTCGAGTCGTTTGCGGGCACCCGATATTTGCCACGGCTGTCTTGGCGGCGGCGAAGCGGGCAAAGTTCACTCCCACGTTGATCGACGGCCAAGCAGCCGAGGTTACGGGTATCATCATTTATAATTTTCGGTAATCATTTTAATGACAACAGACGGCACAATTCTTTCGGTCAGCGGCCTCAAGACCTATTTCCAAACCGAGGACGGTGTGGTCAAGGCGGTTGACGGCATTTCGTTCGAGCTGAAAAAGGGCGAGACGCTAGGCATTGTCGGCGAGTCGGGTTCGGGAAAATCGGTGACCAATCTTTCGGTGATGCGGTTGATCCCCGAACCGCCGGGAAAGATCGTCGGTGGTGACATTACGTTTAATGGGATCGACGTTCGAGCTTTGCCGATTGAAGATGTGCGGAAGATCCGCGGGCGTCGCATAGCGATGATCTTCCAGGACCCGATGACGTCGCTCAACCCGTTTCTCAAGATCTCGACACAGTTAATGGAGGTGACGCGGCTTCACCTTGGTCATACGAAAGCTCAGGCTTACGAGCACGCGATAAACATGCTCAAAACAGTCGGCATTTCCGACGCCGAAGAGCGCATCGACAGCTATCCCCATGAATTCTCAGGCGGTATGCGACAGCGCGTGATGATCGCAATGGCCCTCTCATGTGACCCTGAATTACTGATCGCTGACGAACCGACCACCGCACTCGACGTAACCATTCAGGCCCAAATTCTTGAGCTGATCAAAGACCTAAAGGCCCGCATGGGAACAAGCGTAATTCTGATCACTCATGACCTCGGCGTCGTCGCCGGAATGACGGACAAGATAATAGTGATGTATGCCGGCAAGGTCTTTGAACAGGCGCCGACCCGTGAACTTTTTGCGACGCCGGCCAATCCGTACACAAAAGGACTATTGAAAAGCGTGCCGGATCCGGCACACGAGCAGGGAAAGGCACTCTATCAAATTCCCGGCCTGCCGCCCGATGTCGCCCATTTGCCGGACGGCTGTCCGTTTGCAGAACGATGCGAACGTGCCGAAGACATCTGTCGCCGCGAGTTTCCGCCATTTGTACAAATAAATGACGGCCATCATTCGCTGTGCCATTTTTCAAATGACGTTTATAGGGCGTCAAAGGCAGAGGTGAAATAACAGCCGTGTAGTTCGCTTTGAAAAACGGGAGCGGTCAGATCGGGGTCACGAAGGGCGGACACAAAGTTCACAAATAGGATAAAGTGCGAGTTTCAAAATGACTTACTCCCCAAAAACTGAAATGAAAAAAGATATATTCATCCCATTTCTTATTCTACTGGCACTCACGCTTGGCTGCTCGAAGCTGCGCGAGACGGCTAATTCCTCTTCCAACGGCGACGGTGCTTCGAACTCGAACACCGAATCCGCCAAAACGGACGACACATCACCAGCGCGCGGACTATTCGCACCGGGCGACGACGCCAAAGCCGACATCGAAAAAATGGCCGACCGCTTTCTTTCTCAGAGATCTTTTAAGGCCAAAATGGATGGCGACGGGAAAACGCCGATGAAGATGGACCTGGAATTTATTTCACCCGACCGTTACCGCATTACGATGGCCAATACATCGGAGATGATCATCATCGGGAAAGCGACCTATATGAAAATTGGGGACAAATGGCGCAAAATGCCGATGCCTGTCGATTCGACCATCACCGACATGCGTGACGCCTTTAACAAAGAGGGCATGAAGTGGTTCAGCGAGGTGAAATATGCCGGCGAAGAGACCGCGGACGGAAGGCCGGCCTATGTTTACGCCTACCACAACAAAGGTGCGGGAGCAGGCGTAGGAGAGAATGATTCGAAACTTTGGATCGCGAAAGACAACGGCCTGCCGATCAAGATGGAGGCCGTGTACCGATCGGGCGACTTGAAAACGATGACGATAACCTATGACTACCAAACTCCGGTTACGATCGAGGCGCCGATACCTTAGGGTCGCAACGGAAGAAACAACAATTGATGGAAACCAACGGTAACAATCTGATCTCGCTCGAAGATCTTCAGGTCCATTACCGCAGCGGCGGCGGGCTTTTTAGCGCGGCAAAAGCGGTCAGAGCGGTGGATGGCGTAACTTTGAACATAAAAAAAGGCGAGACGCTTGGGCTTGTGGGCGAATCGGGCTGCGGCAAATCGACGCTCGGGAAGGCGATCTTGAGACTCACCGAACCGACCGGCGGCAAGGTTTTCTACAACGGGACGGACCTCGCCCATCTTCCACAATCGGCGATGCGCGAACAGCGTAAACATCTGCAGATGATCTTTCAGGACCCGTATGCATCGTTAAATCCGCGTATGACCGTCGGGCAGATAATTGGCGAGCCGATCCGCACCTTCGGGCTTGCGAAAGGCGGCTCGGTCGAGGCTAAAGTGCAGGACCTAATGGAGACCGTGGGCCTGAGCCGTCGCTTTATAAAACGCTATCCTCACGAATTCTCCGGCGGCCAGCGGCAGCGTATCGGCATCGCACGAGCGCTGGCGGTCGATCCTGAATTTATTGTCGCCGACGAGCCGATCTCCGCCCTCGATGTTTCGATTCAGGCACAGATAATGAACCTGATGGAGCAGCTGCAGGACGAAAAGCACCTGACATACCTTTTTATTTCCCATGACCTGCGCGCGGTAAGGCATGTTTCGGACCGTGTTGCCGTGATGTATCTCGGCAAGAGCGTCGAGCTCGCACCGGGCAAAAATATCTACGCCGACCCGCTGATGCCTTACACAAAAGCCCTGATCTCCGCCGTCCCTGTGCCCGACCCAGAGATAGAAGCCTCGCGCGAACGCATTATTCTAACCGGCGATGTCCCATCACCGATCAACCCGCCACCCGGCTGCCATTTTCACACCCGCTGCGCCTATGCCATCGAGGACTGTAAACAGATAGTCCCGCGATTAATTCAAATCAAACCCGGCCATCAAGCCGCGTGCATACGAATAAATGCGGAACATCCGAATATTGAGGAAAACTCAAAAAATAATCTTGGAATCTTTACTAATTGAAAAGTTCTTCAGGATCGAGGGCCTCAGCAGGAAATTTGAAAACGGCCGTGCGAAAAAAAGACCCGCTTTCGCGGGCCTTTTTTACAGCAAGCTAATAGGAGCACATAAAGAGGAGTATTTAGCTTGTCGCTGCCTGTTTCGACCTATCACCGCTGTCGCGCAAGGCTTTGATCCGGTCGTGTGCGGACTGGATCGCGGTGTACTGGGTCTGGACCGTCTCAAGTACATTGGCCGGCAGGGCATATTCCAAGGCCGATTTGTAAGCGGCTTTGGCGGAATCCTCACCGCGTTCGCATTCGTTCAGAATTGTGCCTTCATCCTTTCCGGTCACGGCGGATTTTATATTTATCCATCCGCGATGTATCGAACCGGCGATACTTCCCGTGTCTTCGGGGTCACCGCCAAGCGATCGAACAAGAGATTGCAGGTCTCCGGCGAACTGTGACCTTTGCTGCGCAAACTCATAAAAAAGGGATTTAAGGTCCGAGCGTTCGATACCCTCGGCGGCCGTCGTAAAGCCCTCCTGTCCGTCCTTGCATGTTTCGATCAGGCCGTTAAGGGCCGAGACGACGTCGTCATTCGCCAATATTGCATTCGGATCGTAACCCGGCTCTTGCGTCATCGGCCTGGTTGCTTCGTAATCGTTGATCATAATAAGTCTAAAACCTCCTTGAAAATAGAAAAGTAAAAATTACTGCTGTCCCTCGCTAAGGGTTTCGCTTAGGTTTAAGTACAACCAGCGTGCCACGGACCTAATGCTGCAATTAGCTGTGCTTTCCCGAATTGCGCAACCACGTTTGTGCAGGTGTTTCGGACGAGAGTGTATCAAATCAATTCATAGTGACCGTTTGATGTAATCCGGATTACAGAACCGGTTCGTAACTATGCCATAATCGGAAAAAAGACTGTGAAAGCTTCGACACCTTTTTCTTGAAAGCGCACCCGGATTGAATCTATTTAGCAAATGAGCAGCCATTAGTCTATTTTGGGCCGTGAGAGGCCGTTGTATTTGACCAATATTATTAACCGATGAGTTCGACCCCCGCCAAAAAAGAGAAATTTCTCGATCGTCTTGCCGACGAAAACGGTGTAGCGGTCGTTGTTGTCGATGCGGAAGGCCAGGAGGCTTCGGTCTCGAACAACAACTCAATGTGCCGCAGTCTATATGGTTCGGCTGAGTTCGCGCCGGAATGTGCGAAGTTCTGCGGGCGGGCGTTCGATCTGGCGGCTGACGCCGGAAAGGCCGTCGATTACGACTGTTACGCGGGACTTTCATGCAAAGCGGTGCCGGTGTGGGAAGGCGGCAAGCAGTTTGTCGCGATCGTAGGCCGCACGTTTTTGAAGGCCGAACGCTATCGCACCGCGACCGAAAATGCCATCACCGGCGACTGGCGTCAGTTCCGTCCGACCGAGTTCTTCGAGAACGTGCTTATTTCAGGCTCGAGCCAGAGCATCGACCGCGTAGCAAAAAAACTGGAAAAGTTCTCCAACCGCGAGCGCAACGATATTCTCGAACTGGACAGGCTGCAGGTCGCTCCGCAAAAAAAGAAGGAGCCCGTTGTCCCGCCTGACCCAGCCGAGATAAATAATCTGATCGAAAAATTTAAGGCCGAGACCGAGAAGGCGGCCGACGATCTCGAAGCCGCGATTTCGTACGATGTTCAGCAGGACAGGAAGGCCGCCGGTGAATGGCGATCACTGTTCGGTTCGCTGATGAAGCTGGAGTATCGCGATGCATGCTCGGCCGTGCTCGATTACTTGAAACAGCGTTATGAGCTTGATTCGCTGATATGGCTTGAAAGGCGCGGCGATAAGCTGGAAAAGCTTGTTGCCATCGGCGAGCTTGCTGATAAATCCGTAAAGATCGGCGTCGGTGCCGACAACGAACGACTGGCGGATGCGGTCCGCCGCGAAATGCCGGTCGAATTTCGCGAACGCGGCAAGGATAGCGAAAGCAGCCGGACCCTTTCATTGTTTCCCGTCACGGTGGGCGGTGAGATACGCGGTGCGATCGGTATGAATACCCGGATCGACGACCGCGAACAGAAACGGATCATTGCACGTTTTGCGCAAACGCTTGCATCTCAGTTAGAGATCCTTCGCCTTCGCGATGAGGTCGCCCGCCGCGACTGGCTTTCGCGGGCGGTGATCAAGTTCAACCAAAACCTTCGTCGCATTGACGCGGAGGATTTCTGGCTTCGCATCACGCAGGTTTCCGCCGAACTGCTCGGAGCAGAGCGAGCTTCGATACTGGTCCGCAACGAAAAATCGAACACTCTGCAGGCAAAGGCGGCGATCGGTTCGCGCATCAATCTGCTTTCGGAACCGATGGTCGGTACGCGGGTGGCCGGAAAAATTCTTGAGATCGGCGACCCGGTGGTTGTATCGGACATCAACGGCGTCGGCATCGATTCCGCCCCGGCCGAATGGAGCTATAAAACGTCGTCGTTTCTAAGCTACCCGATCATAATCGACGACCGCCGGATCGGGGTATTGAATTTTACCGATAAGGCAGGCGGCCGCGTATTCAACAAGGCGGACCTCGAACTGATCCAGGCGATCGGCCCGCAGATCGCCGTCGCCATCGACCGTACGGCGCTCAAAGATAAAGCCGGCGAGTACGAACAGCTTTCGGTAACCGATCCGCTGACCGGGCTTCTCAACCGCCGATATCTGGAAGAACGCATTGCCGAGGAAATTACGCGGTCGAAACGTCACCGGTTTTCGCTTAGTTTGATGATGCTGGACGTTGATGATTTTAAATCCTATAACGACAGTTACGGCCACCCGGCGGGCGATTCGGCACTGCGAACCGTCGCCGAGATATTGCAGGAAACCCTGCGCGGGGCCGACGTGGCGGCACGGTACGGCGGCGAGGAGTTTGCGATCCTGCTTCCGCAAACTTCTTCCGAAGAGGCGGCCCAGATCGGCGAACGCATTCGCAAACGGGTTGAACGAACCGAGTTTCCTAAACGCGGCGTCACCGCAAGCATAGGCATCGCAAGCTGCTCGAACGAGATCGATTCGCCGAAGGACCTGATCTCGGCGGCGGACGTAGCTCTTTATTCCGCCAAAAATCACGGCCGCAACAATGTACAAGTTTTTAATGCCTGGGGTGAATCGATAAACGAAAACGTTCATTAAATGGAGGAGCATAGCTACCCGAAAATCCTGGCCGGCCGAACGGCCGCCGATCTTGCAGGCCGATCCACCGAACTCGATCGTTTGGTGGATTTTGCATTGGGAACGGGAGAAAACGGGCCGCTGCTTGTCGCCGGAGCGCCCGGTGCCGGCGTTTCAGAGTTATTAAAACACGCCTACGACCGGCTGTTCGACGAGCAGTCTTTGGTCATTCCATTCTATTTTGCCTTGAACTCGGCGGACGAGACGGCCGAACATATCGCCCGCCGTTTTCTTCATCAGTTTCTTTTGCAGACCGTTGCTTTTCGCCGCCGCGATGCCTCGATACTGAATTGGTTTCCGGACCTGTGCGAGTTGGCTGAGATCGCGCTGCCGTCCGACGGCCATTGGATCGACCGGCTCATTCACGGCATTGATCATCCGTGCACAAAAGAAAACGAGGAAACGTTGGTCGGAAGCTGTCTCGGTGCTCCCGTCCGTGCGGCCGCCGCGGGTGCACGCGTTTTTGTGATGATCGACGATTGTCATTCAGCGGCCTACTCCGAACCGGCCGCCCGTGCCCTTGGCATTATCAAGGAAACTTGTGACGGAAGCATCATTCCGTTTGCTCTTGCAGGCCGCCGCCGGTTTGACCTTGATGTTCCCGCCGGCCAGCGGCTTGATATCTCCCATCTGCCGTTCGCCGAAGCAGCGGCAGTTGTCGAGCGGGATGCAGCCGAGTTCAAAGTCGCGATCAACGAGGAAACGCGTGACCTGCTCGCGAACCAATGTGGAGGGAACGCCGGGTTTATTCGCTTTATGTTCCGATCGGCGGCGGAACAGCGCATCGAATTCGACAGTTTTCTGAATGTTCAAAAAGTTTACGCGCACGAGATATTCGGCGGGCGGATCCGCCGCTGCCTTGACGGTGTTCTTGACGGGATCGTCGCCGATCACGACCTGCAAAAAAGCGTTATTAGCCTTATCGACGTGACCTCGACGCTTGGCTCAAAGCAGCTTTCACTTGAGTCATGGCTGAAGCGAATGGCCATGGGTGAACCCGCTTTTTCCCGATTGATCGAACAGCTTAATATCGAAGAGTTCATTCGGCTGACTGACGGCCGGGTGGAAGCAATGACAGGTGACCGCGTGCTGGCTGACTATATTTCGCTGCGGTTCCGCCTTGAGGTCGCGGGCGAAGCAAGGGCAGCACTTTTTGGCAAAAGTATAACGGCATATGTGAAACGTGCCCCGCGTATTATGGCCGCGTATTACCGAAAGCTGGCGGCACTTGGCCTGCGCGAACTTCTTGCGACATTTTCAATGCAGCAGGTTCCGGCCGCCGCGCTTGATTACAGCATTTTTGCGGAGCACTACAAGGGCTTGCCCGACGATGAGATCTTGACCGGCCTGCGTGCCGACGAAGCCGCTTTTCACCTGCCGCAGATCGTTTACACAGCCGACGCCGCCGACCTTTATAAGCCGATCGGCGAATTAACGGACCGCGACCGTTCGGCCGTCGCCCTGGGATTTCAGGAAGGAAGATATACGGATGACGACGAGGTTGTGTGGGTTGCGGCCGAGATCGATTCAAAGCTCGAAGCGTCGCGTGAGCTTGCCGAATTCTGGTGCGACCGGCTTGAGATGGTCGCGTTGATGTGTAACTTCCAGAACTACAAGGTGTGGATGATCGCCCCGGAAGGTTTTACTTCCGATGCCATTGACGCTCTTCGACAGCGGAACGCGTTTGGATCAAGCCGCCGTCAGGTCGCATTTCTAAAGAGTTTTCTTTCCGCGGAAAGCCGGACGGAGAAAGCAGGACCGGCTGATTACGAGGTCGTTGTCCCGATGGATGATGAAAGCGAGATGATCGGCGCACACGCGCTTGAAGAAATTGCGCGACGCCACAACGTCTCGGCCAAGGCGATCAACCAGATCAAGACCGCTTTAATGGAAGCCAGCATAAACGCCTCCGAACACTCGCTGAGCCCGGACCGCCGGATCAGTCAAAAGTTTCGGGTCGAGGAAGACCGCATTATCATCACTATCTCAAACCGCGGGCTTCGGCTGGCAGACAGGAAACCAAATGTTCCCGCAACCGACGCCGAATCCGAGCGCCGCGGCTGGGGCTTGAAGCTCATCGAAAAACTGATGGATGAGGTCAAGATAGAACATACCGACGACGGAACTTCCATCTCAATGACCAAATATATTACTGAAAGGGCACTCGCGTGAACCGGGCCAAAAGCATCGCAAATTGAGGCCAGGCGATCTGAATGGAGCCGCCCATCGGAGTCGAACCGACGACCTTTCGATTACGAATCGAACGCTCTACCAACTGAGCTAGGGCGGCTAACAACGGCGGACCGAACTGGTTTGCGGGGAATAAACCCTAACAACCAATCGTCGGGCCGAACTTCAAAATATACGCGTGTCGAGAGGGGAGTGTCAAGCAACATTTAGATGGGTCGGTCGGTGGTGGCTGCAAGCCGCTTGCCGAGTGGGTTCTATGCGGTTATTATGAGGATTCGAATTACTAAACGATCGTTTCGATTTCTCATATGAGCAAGGACTTTACCGACCGGCTGAAGCAGGCATTCGAGTTCGCCAGTATGGCCGAGGTGGCCCGCCGCATCGATGTTCCGCATGCGACGATACGCAACTATTTTCAGGGCCGTATGCCGGCACCCGAAGTGCTTATCAAGATCGCAAATCAAACGCATGTATCGCTTAATTGGCTGCTGACCGGGGCCGGGCCGATGTTTTTGGGCGACGCACGGCCGGCCAGTTTCGACCGGTTCCTGAACGAACGAATAACAGAGGTGGTTGACCGCCTATTGACCGAGCGCGGTATTGCGGCGGCCGATGACCTAGGCAGTATTGACGAGCCCCCGGCGTTTGACGTTGAGGCGGCGGTCATGCGGCTCGGCGATCCTCACCGTGTGATGAGCGAATGGTTCCGGCACGAAGGCCGCAAATATCCAACCGATTTTGGCGTGGCCTTTTTTCAGGGCTGGGAAGGCTTTGCACCGGAAGAAAAGATCGACGCGGTGCGCGACGCTAAGAAAGTCCTCGACCGAACTCTTCGAAAAAAATAGCTTCGCATTTTCACAAGCTGTTCTATGTATGATACTGTGTTGAATGCAGGCAACGCATTCCGTACGGGTACTCCCAATATGCTCTTCTTTCTCGACAAAATCGCAACTCTAGGGTGCCGGTGGAATCAGGATCCTCTGGATCAGCACGATTTTTATCGCTTGTGCGGGCGGCATAAGATCAGCGTCCAGGAAATGCCGCTTCGTGTAAGCGGTTTTTATTACTGCTTACTCGGCCAACACTATATTGCGGTGAACAGCCGCCTGGCTCCGCATAGGAAGCTGTTCGTTATGTTCCACGAATTCGCTCATTACCTCATGCATGCGCCGGACAACGGCGTTACGGCAAATTTCCATGGCATCGGCAAGAAAACGCGAAAGGAGCTTGAGGCCGATGCATTCGCGGTTTGCGCATTGATCCCGCGGACAAAGATCGAGACCTGCCCGATCGAGGACCTGATCGAGGTCGAAGGTTTTCCGGAAGATCTGGTGGCGCAGCGGGTAGAGCTTCTTCGCCTCCACGGATTCTAAATGCTACCCGGGCGAAATTTTCACTTCAAATATTTATCAAACCATTCAAGGTTGCTCTGCATTGCGGCGAGCTGCATTTTTGGCTCGGTTGGACCGTGCGGCTGGCGGGGCAGAACGATCATTCTGGTCGGTACGCCCTGTGCTTTTAGAGCGTTATAAAGCTGGTAGCCCTGTTCGATCGGAACACGCACATCGGCATCACCGTGCTGGATCATGGTCGGTGTTGTCGCTCCCTTTATGTTGAACATCGCCGAATGTTTTGCGTAAATTTCCGGATTTTCCCAAAACTGGCCGCCGAAATAATCGGGGATAAAGCCCGGAATGTCGGCCGTGCCGTTAAAACTCATCAGGTTGGTCACCGGGGCCCCGGATGACGCTGCCTTGAAGCGTTTTGTTTTTGTGATGATCGTCGAGGTCATATAGCCGCCATAGCTCCAGCCCATAACGCCGAGGCGGTTCGGGTCGGCGACGCCCATTGCGATGACCTTATCGACGCCGGTCATCAGGTCCTGATAATCCATCCCGCCCCAATCCTTTATGTTGGCGCGGCGGAATTCGGTCCCGTAGCCGCTTGATCCGCGCGGATTTGCACGGAGGATCGCGTAACCTTTTGCGGCAAAGGTCGCAAGCGGATAAACGCCGCGGCCGCCGATGTAGCTACGCTGAAACACGCCGGCTGGCCCGCCGTGTATGTTGAGGATGAAAGGTACTTTTGTTCCTGCGGTGTAACCGACGGGATAGGTCAAAAGGCCCTCGATCTCGCGGCCGTCGCTGCTCTTCCATTTAATGACCTCGGTTTTTCCGACCGGCATTTTGGCAACGTCATCGTTTGCATGAGAAACCTGGACCGGTTGGGCGTCTGTCGAACGGGCAATGTAGGCTTCGGGCGGGCGATCAGCAGCTTGCATGACAAAAGCAAAAACCGTGCAGGTATCGTTAAGGCTGATACCGGTCGCGACCGCGTCGCTTGTTTGCTCTTCAGTGATCTTTCCGGCGGCGACATTTGCCGAATAGAGCCATGTGCCTGTGCCTTTGGCCTCGCTGAAAAAGATCTTTGCGTTGTCGGCAGACCAGCCGATAATGTTTGGCTGCCCGTCAAAGGACAGCGGCATAGTTTTCGGCGTTCCGCCGCCGGAAGGATAAACAGCGATGTTATTGCTCTGCGCCCAGCGCACGGGCAGATCGCTGACGATCATGGATATCCACTTGCCGTCCGGCGAATAGCCCGGCGAACTTTCGGCCGCGGGAGTTGCGGCAAAAGGTGTAACTTTGGCGGTTGCTACTTCTACGATAGCGACATCGGAGGTCGGCCAATCGTTTGCAACCGGCGTTTTTACGTGGCTGAATACGATCCGCGAGCCATCCGGCGACCATTCGAAACCCGTGACATGGCGGTTGTCCACGGTCAGTTTGCGGGGCTCGCGTTTGCCCTTTGCGTCCTTTGCGACCGGGATAACATATAGCCGGGACATCTTGATATTCTCGTCCATCCAGCGGAAGTCGTTTTTCCCCTTGTCGTTTTTTTCTTCGTCTTCGGACTTTGGATCGGCGGACGCAAAGGCGAGCCAGCGTCCGTCGGGCGACCATTCGAAATCACTCACAGAGCTTTTGACCTCCGTCACCGGCTCAGCCTCGCCGCCCATCAAACGCAAGACGTAAAGGTTGTTTTTGTTGTCTTTTCTATTCGACGTGAACGCAATGGAGTTACCGTCGGGCGACCATTTTGGATTGCTTGAAGACTTATCGCCGAATGTGACCTGATAATTTTCTTTCCCGTCGGTCGTCGCCATCCAGATCTGTGTGAGGAATTCACTCTTGTCCGCTGTCATCACGGCTTCATTGACGGTGTAAACGACCCGCATGCCGTCCGGCGAAACGCGCGGGCTGCCGACGGCCCTGGTTTTGATCTGCATCTCCGGCGACCAGGCGCCGTTTTGCGTTTGGCCTAAGCCTTCAGTTGCAAAAAATAGAAGCGCGACAAAAACGGCCGCGTAGCTTTTCATGGCAATTTTCTCCTTCCTAAACTGGGGTACAAAGCTTGTGACAGCTGGTTTTCGTAAAAGGGAAGTGAAGTCTGCGGGCTCCACCTAAAGTCTCGTCAGGCCACTTCTCTACGCAATGTAAATTTCCACAACATTCTATTCTGTTTTTCGTCAAAAATATAGCGTCCGTCTGTAACGATCCACAAGCCCAGAAATTCCCACCGACCGGGCGACAGCTTATTAAAGAGAGGCACGTGCAGATCTGAATCTACGGCATCGAGCAAAGCCCGGTTCGCGCGGTCAAGTTTCTGATCGCCGCGACGGCCTGAGCCGGTGTAAAATACTGTGTCGGTTGTGTTTCCGTGAAAATCCGGATAGCAGGGATTGATCCGGCCAAAATCGGTGAGCAAGGAGATCAAGCGGCCTTCGCGGTGATATATCCCGTTACGGACTTTGTGGATTTTCGCTACTTCCGTCCATGTAAAAATTTGTCCAACGGCGTCTGTATTGAAAAAACTTATACGCGGCATAAGGCAGGCAAAATTTCAGTTGACAGCGGCCTTTCTTCCATTTAATATCAATTCTCGTACTTCATTCAAATTTTTGAACTTGGCAGCAATTTCAGGCAATACAGTCCTGGAAGATTCCACCCCCCGCAATCTTCACGGCATCTCGTTTCGGGATCATACATCATTCCATTTTATTCGGCTTGATTTTTAATCGGCACAGAAAAAGATCCAGGAGGAAATGAGCGTGAAAAAATTTCTAGGTATTTTGGCGGTATTGGCGACCGCGTTTTTGGTGTTCGGCGTTATTTCGAAGAAAACCGGAGCCGCTAAACCCATCTTCGGCAAGGACAAGACGGAGGACCAGGAAACGGCAAAAGAAATAAGCCTGCGCATCCTGCGTGAACAGGCGGCGCAAAGGCAGATCGGGAACGTGGATGATTTCAATGTCCTACGGGTTGAGATAGACGAGCTGAAAATGGCCCACACCCATGTGAGGCAAACCGTGAACGGCATTCCGGTTTGGGAGGGCGAGGCAATTGTGCACCTAAAGCCGGACGGCGAACTTTCACGAATAACCGACGATATGAAAGAGGGCGTCGCGATCAGCACTCAGTCAAACTTCAAAATGGCCGAAGCCTTGAACCTGGCCATGCGAGCTAAGGGCGGAACGCGGGTTTTGACCGAGGAACCCACGATCGATCAATGGATCTTTCGCGGCGAGGACCGCGACCATCTGGTTTATCGCGTGATAATGCCGCGGATCGACGGTACCGCGAAAACATCCGTTCCCGTTGTGTTTATCGACGCACAGACCGGCGAAAAAGTATTCGAATATGATAATTTGCAGACCGGGACGGGAAACTCGCTATACAGCGGCACCGTGACGATCAGCACCAGTTCGAGCGGTTCGACCTTCTATATGGAGGACCCGAGCGGACGCCGCCAGGGGACGTTCAATATGAACAACACCGGCAATACTTCCACGGGAACTGGCGGAACTCAATCAAGATTTTCCGGCACAGACGATTCCTGGACCGCGACAAACGAGCGTGCCGGCGTCGATGCGCATTACGGTGCCGCGAAAACATTCGATTACTATCAATCCGTCCATGGCCGCAACGGCATCGATGGCAACTTTGGCCCCGGAACGACATCATCGGCGGTCGGCGGAACGCCGCTTGTAGTTTCACGAGTGCATTTCGGCAGCAACTACAACAATGCATTTTGGTTCAACAACCAAATGACCTACGGCGACGGAAACGGTTCGACCTTTTCGCCGTTGACAACGATCGATATCTGCGCGCATGAAATGACGCACGGCGTTACCGAGCGCACGGCGAATCTTACTTACGCAAAAGAATCCGGTGCGTTGAACGAATCGATGTCGGACATTTTCGGTGCGATGGTCGAGCTTTTTGCGGATGGCGGTTCGGCTACTGGAAACACCTGGAAGATCGGCGAAGACGCGTACACGCCGGGAACGCCGGGCGACGCCCTTCGCCTAATGGACAACCCGAACGCGGTCGGTGACCCGGATCATTACAGCCTTCGGTTGTATCCGGGAAGCTGTACACCCTCAAATGCCAACGACCAATGCGGCGTCCATACGAACTCAAGCATTCAGAATCACGCCTATTATCTGATAGCGGCCGGCGGAACAAACCGCGTCAGCGGCGTAAACGTGACGGGTATTGGAACGACTAATGCCGCAAAGGTCTTTTACCGTGCATTGACCGTTTATATGACTGCGAGCACGAATTTTGCGGGTGCAAGAACGGCTACATTGAATGCCGCAACCGACCTTTTCGGTTCATCGAGCGCGCAATACAACTCGGTCGCGACCGGGTGGTGCTCTGTCGGTGTTGGAAGCTGTCCGAGCGGAACGCCGACACCGACGCCGACGGCTACGCCCACACCGGGCGGCGGAGGTGAATTGCTTGTGAACGGTGGGTTTGAAAACAGTGTATCGCCGTGGGTCAGCAGCGGCTCGGGTGCATTCTATACGGCGAACGGAAACTATCCGCATGGTGGAACGGGATATGTCTATTTCGGTGTCAACAACAGCCGTACAGGCCAGTCGTACCAGACCGTTTCGATCCCATCGAATGCGGCGGGCACTTTGACTTTCTGGCTGAATGTGACGTCGAGCGAGACGACAAGTTCGACCCAATACGACAAGCTGTTTGTTGAGGTGAGAAATACTTCCGGATCGCTCCTGACTACCTTGGCCACATACAGTAACCTTAACAAGGGCACTGCCGGTGTTTATTTGCAAAAGTCGTTTAACGTTTCGGCATATAAGGGACAGACCGTCAGGGTCCAGTTCCGTGCAACCACGGACAGTTCGCTGGCGACCACGTTCCGCGTCGATGACGCGTCACTGCAGTAAGCACAATTAGAAACACGACCGGTAGAAAGTGTGCCGATTAAAATAGAAGAAGGCCGCCTGAAAAGGCGGCCTCTTTTCAACAAGTGCAAAGGGTAAAGCCCAAATGAGGTGATTCGAGTGATCTACTATTCTTCGGCTTTTCCAAAGCGGTAAACGAGAAATCCGAATGCCCGGGCCGGTTTTCCGTAAACCGTGGGCCGGTTAAATTTTGATGCAAGCGCGGCGCGTTCGGCCTCGGGGTGAAGCAGTTTATTGCCCGTTCTGGCCCGGGCGGAAATTACGCCGCCATTGTTATCGATCAGCACCTCGACCTGTACCAGGCCGGCGGCTCCGCTGGCCTTTGCCGCCCGAGTGTAGTAAGGCTTTTCCGCGGAAATTACCTCGAAATTCAAAAATGTGTATTTGTCCCCGACGACAAAACCGTCCCATCTTTGCGGGTTTGGTCTGACTGACTCGGTCCGGGTTTTTGGCGTGGTCGATGCTTTCCTGGTTTTTGAGGTTGTATTACGGGGGTTATATTTTTCGACCCTGGTCCGCCCGCCGCCGCCTTCCGAAGGCTCATCGATCGCGGCGATCGCCCCGCCCTCAACCTGAGCGTCGGTGTGTTCACCAAAGGCAGCGAGGGCAAGAAGTAACGCCAGGGATAAGAATGCCGTTCTTTTCATATCCATAGGACGCTCCGACAAAGTTTTTTTGCGCGCCGCTTCACTTTACGAAGATCGCGGTCTGGAAGTCCTCGTGAAAAAAGTGATGACACTAAAATCGTGCCGGTCCTATTGAATATAATAGGACTGGGCCGGAGCGTCGCCGTTAACGCCGTAAGGCGTAACGAGAAACGCGCTATTTGTACTGTTGATCCGATACCAAGTCCCGTTCGACGGCCGGTAGACGGCGATGTCGGTCCTGCCGTCGCCGTCATAGTCCGCCGGCGTGGGAATGTCCCCCACGACACCAAACGTCCTGACCGTAAATGAGTTTCCGCCAAGCAGATACCAAGTGCCGTTCGATGGGCGCCAAACCGCAAAATCCAACCGGCCGTCGCCGTCAAAATCACCCGACACCGGTCTGTCACCATTGACGCCGAATTGGGTAAGCGTAAAGCCGCTGCCGCTTCGCAGGCTGTACCAGGTGCCGTTTGACGGCCGCCAGACGGCAACGTCCGCAATTCCGTCGGCGTCATAATCGCCGGCCATCGGGATATCGCCCGAAACTCCGAACGGAACGACAAAAAAGCCTCCGCCACCCGTGAGCGACCAGTACCATTTACCGACAGACGGACGGAAGACCGCAATGTCGGTCCTGCCGTCACCGTTGAAATCCGCCGGTGCCGGAATGTCGCCCGGTTCACCGAAATTCACCACCTCATATGTGGCCAGCCCGCTGTTTATCCGGTACCAGACTCCGGAACGATAAACGGCCAGATCCGATCTTCCATCGCCATCGTAGTCGGCCGATACCGGTTTGTCCCCGTTCTGACCGAATTGCTGCTGATAAAAACTGTCCCGCGAACGGTTCATGTACCAGGTTCCATTCGATGGCCTGAAGACGACGAGGTCCGCCTTGCGGTCACCGTCGAAATCAAACCGCGGCTTGACGTTTAAATTGGGAGTCGGCGTCGGCACCGGGGTCGGTGTGGGAAAAGGAGTCGGCGTAGGCGTTGGGACAGGTGTCGGCGTCGGAGTTGGAACGGGCGTGGGCGTCGGAGTTGGAACGGGCGTGGGCGTCGGAGTTGGAACGGGCGTCGGCGTCGGAGTTGGAACCGGCGTCGGAGTTGGAGTCGGAGTTGGGCCTGGTCCGCCGCTGCCGCCCAGCAGGCAGCTTCCGTTTTGGCCGATAAACGTGCCGATCTCGTTTCGCGAATACGGACAGAATGTAAGAACGGCTCCGCTGCCGAGGAACGCGTTCATGATCGTGTTGGCGCAGCCCTGGGCCGCTTCGGCGTGGTCGGCACCGAGGTTGTGCCCGATCTCATGGGCCGGGATCAGAAATTTGCCGGGTGCCCAGCTGACATAGCCGCTAACTCCGTAAGAGTACTGCGGCGAACTGCAGACAGCTCCGACGAACGCTATGCCGGCCGACAGCACGTACGATTTACCCGAAAAGAGGTGCGCCGTATCACGCGGATATGACGACCGGGGGAAATTGGTGTTCCAATGATCAAGGAAATTAAGCAGCACATCGCCCGAATTACTTCCGCCGAAAGGATCTGACGCCGACCATGTATGCTGATATGTGATCGTTATCTCAAGATCGAGCTCGTTCACATACGTGCCCTCGACCATGTTCAGGATGCTGGCAATGTTGCTGTTCGCCTGAGTCGGTCCGCCTAGTATCGTGACGTACTGAAGATCGGCATCCGTGGCAACCTCGAGGTTTTTCGAAGCAAGCATGGCGGAATCGGTGTCATTTTTTGTCAGGATCGATTCGCCAAGTTTTATCCTCTGCGGCATATCGGCGGCGCAATAAAATGAAGTGTTTTCGCGCACATCAACTTCCTGATAAATGACCGATTGCCCGGCCGCTGCCGAATCCGAGTACCGGCTTGCCGGTTCGATAAAGTAACGCTCGCGGCCGATCTCAAAAAATCCTTCGGGGCCGGCATCGCCGATCGTCAAGCGAACTTCCGACTCGCTTTCGCCCGCGATCCGCCCTTTGTAGGTATTCGCTCTTGGCTGATCCAGTTCAACCATGCCGAATGAAGTGGTGTTCTCCGCCTTGTAGTTCGGCGAATACATATCGTTTCGCCATACGACGAGTTCCCGGTCGCGGCCCGCGACGCGAATCCGGACCGATTCAACCGTTCCGGCCGACCGCGAGGCCGCCGGACGTGCAAGTTCAAAACTCTTGAATGAACGCGAAAGGTCTTCCCGCACTTTTGTTTCCTGAGCGAAGACAGAGGTGGAGAGAGTGAGAACACACAATACAAGCAAACCTAAACCACAGGCAGTTCGTTTATTCATTCGTAATTCCTTTGTATACGGCTAAGATGTAACCAATGGAACGAGACCGGCGGGCGGGTGTCCCGTTATATTAGTAAAAAACGATTAAGTGTCGATGGGTTCCGAAAAACCCAGTGAAACGTCCGCGGGGGAGCAGACCAAGTTGAGGGCAACTACGTAAAGATGATAACAGATTGGGCGGCGGTTGTCTGGAAAAAAATGCCCTGGTTCGTTCGCCGGACTATAGTCCGCGCGACCCAGGCCGGCTTTACCGTATCTGCCGCCGTTATTGTCACGAATGAGGCAGGACTTGTGCTTCTTCTCGATCACACAATCCGGCCGAACTCAGGGTGGGGCCTGCCGGGCGGTTTCCTTGAACACGGTGAGCAGCCGGACGAAGGCATCAGGCGCGAGATAAAGGAAGAAACGGGCCTGGATCTGTTCGATCTAAAGATGTTTCGCGTGCGCACCGCCGGTTCCCATATAGAGATGATGTTCCGTGCACGCACGGCCGGGACACCGACCATTAACACGTATGAAATAAAGGATCTTGGCTGGTTCTCCCGCGACGATATGCCCGAAAAGCTGAATTCCGGGCAAAAAGCCTTGATAAGAACGGTTCTCGACGCCGAGTTTGAAAAAAAAGGCGGCTCTGATTAAAATAGTGGTTTCGCTATTTTCATTCGCCGGAACACCAGGAGACAACAAATGATCGATCTAATCCCGAGCAGCGAGTCCGTGATGAGCATCCTGCAGGAAACGGGGGCCTACCGAAAAGGCCACTTCGTCTATCCGAACGGCAAGCATGCCTCGCACTATTTTCAGATGCCGCTTGCTTTCAGGTTCTACGACAACGCCCGCATCCTTTCGGTTGGCCTGAGCCGGCTGTTTAGAATGGAGAAATCTATCGCCGGACGACTGCCAAAGGTTTCGATCATCAGCCCAAGCCCGGGCGGCATCATGGTCGCGTTCGGTGTCCGCGAGGCGCTGAGCGCCGAGCAAATATATTGGGCCGAGATGGAAGAAGGAAAGCGGCAGTTTAGACAGTATATGAGCGAATCGGACGTTCATCCCGCGATCATCGTCGATGATATTCTGCGTTCTGGCAAGGCGGTCGAGGAAACCTGCGAGCTCGTGAAAAACGTGGGGACCGAAGTTATTGGCATTGGCACCATCGCAAAATTCGAGGACGCGCCGAACGAATTCAATGGGATTCCAGTCAAATCACTGCTCAGTTTCGATGTAAACTTTTATGAGACCGAGGACGAATGGAAAACGTCGCGAAGCGCCTCAGAGGCGGCCGAAGAAAAGGTGAGGTTTTAATCAAACTCCCGAAGTTCATGCTGCAGTTCGCGGCGTTCGACAAACATTCTTAAGAAAGCTTCGCGGCGGGTCAGAAAAAGCCAGATCGCCTTTGCCCAGCCGCGGAGGTCCTCGATCTCTTCCGACGCGTGAAGGGCAATGTAGCCGCTGACGATCGAAAGCGGTATCGAGACCAGAGCACTCTTCCAACCCAGAAAGTAATAGACCCCACCCGCCGCGATCAGCCATGTCAGCGGCACAAACAGCATTCCGGCCAGCACTTTAACGGTAGATGCGATATCGTCAGCCCCATGGGTGGACATCCGGTTTGCGACCACACCGCACAACCGGTACGCCGGATAATGTAGGACCGTTCCCACGATAGCGAGCGGCGAGAGAAGAATTAACGGCCAGGTCATAACGACAGCCTGCTTGATGACCGAGTTTCGCCTGAATTGCGCCAGCGAGAGATGTTCGGGTTCGATCCCGTATCCGTCAAGTTTTTTGTCGTACTCGGCGATCTTTGAGCGAAGAGCGGCGTCATTGGCATCACCGGTACTTTCCGATGCTTCGGCGACAAATTTCTTGAGGAATTCAAGTTTTTCTCCCAGATTCTCATTTGCCTGTGCCGAAGCAAATATCTCTTCGGCCAGCGTTGCCGCGTGCAGATCGGACTCGGACTCCGCATTCAGCGTCACGTCCCGAAGGGCGTCTTCGATTCGCTCCGTAAGCGCCTTTACAGCCTCACGCACCGGCTGGCCTTCAGCGTCAAGCTCAACGGGCCCGACCCGGAACGGCTCGCCGAAATGAAGCAGGGCCTCGCTGCGGAACGTGGTCTTGTTCGTATAAAAAAGGCCGACCGGCACAATGCGAAGATCAAGCGGCTTTGAACTTTCGCTAACGGATACGGAACCAAGTGCGATGCGGGCCGCGCCTGTTTTTGCCGGCAGCATTTTCGGCGAGTTGTGCGAGACTCCTTCGGGAAAAAGGGCGATCGATCCGCCTTTCTGCAGCAATTCTCGGCACAATTCAAAGGTTTTTTGATTTTTGGAAACGTCCTCGCCAGCGTCGATCTTTCGGTAAAGCGGGAGGGCCTCGACCGTCCGAAGAAGGAACGAAATAACCGGCATTCGAAACAGCGTCGATTTTGCGAGGAATGAGATCTTTCGCGGCAACGCGACAAAAACAAGGGCGGGGTCGATCAGGCCGTTCGGGTGATTCATCACAAAGATCACGCCCGTGCCATTGGGAACAACCTCTGCATTCACGGTCTCTATACGGCGAAAAAACAGCCGCAAAGCGATGCCAAAAGCCGCCAGAACGATCCGGAATGTGATCGTGCCCTTGCGGTTCAGAATGAGATCTTTAAGCGTGAGTTGTTTGATGACCAGGGCCATGCGTGGTTGTCGCGAATAACCGGAAAAGCGCCGCCATTCGAGAGGAATTCTTTCCCGGGTTTAAATCTCGTGCCTATTGGCCAAAGCCTTGTCCATCGTCACTTCATCGACATACTCAAGGTCGCTCCCGACGGGCATGCCCATTGCAATTCGGGTGACCCGTACGCCGAGGGGTTTTAATAGCCGGGCAATATAATTCGCCGTTGCCTCGCCCTCGGTTGTCGGATTTGTTGCGACGATGATCTCTGCGACCTCTATATTGTCGTTGTTCTCGGGTTTTAAACGCGGGAAAAGATTAGGCAGCATCAACTCGTCCGGCCCGATACCGCGGATCGGCGACAGGGCGCCGTGCAAAATGTGGTAAAGGCCCTTGAATGAACGTGTTTTCTCGACCGCGACCAGATTGTAGGGCTCTTCCACAATGCAGATCACCGAGCGGTCGCGTTTTGGGTTTGTACAGTAATTGCACGGATTTATGTCTGTCAGATTATTGCAGACAGAGCAGAAAACGATCTTCTCCTTGACCTCGAGAAGGGACTGAACAAAATTATCAACCTCAGCCTTGGGCCGGCGAAGAATGTAAAACGCCAGCCGTTGGGCCGACTTATGCCCGACACCGGGCAGGCGTTTGAATTCGTCGATCAGGCGGGCGACGGGTTCTGAGTAATCCAACATAGAAAAAGACGAGAGACAAGAGACAAGAGACGTGGCTATGAGACGAATACTTATTGAGACGCGCTCCATCTCCAATCTCTCGTCTCCAGTCTGATTACATCAAGCCCGGCGGAAGCATTCCGCCCAGTTGTCCCTTTAACGTTTCTTCGACCTTCCGATGGGCTTCGTTGAGGGCCGCGACGGTCAGGTCCTGGATCATTTCGGTGTCGCCGTCTTTTACCAGTTCGGGCGAAATGGTAAGCGAAACTACCTCAAAATCGCCGCGCATTTTTACCGTAACGGCACTGCCGCCGGCCGACGCCTCGACAACGGTCTCCTTCATTTTCTTGCCCATTTCTTCCTGCATTTGCTGGGCCTGCTTCATCATCGACTGCATGTCCATTCCACCGGGAAATTTCATTATTTGCTACCTCTCAAGAGCTTTTTTATCCAAATTCAATCGTATCTTTACGCCAATTCATTTGCAACTTAGCTATCTTCAGAGTTTATTTTGACGCTTTTCTTACCTTCGGTCGATAGTTGATGTGCAGAGCGATCTTCGCCGCCAAACTATCCGAGCTGCGCATTGCCTTTTATTAAAGGTGCGCTCTCCTGTGGTTAGCCACAGTGTCGCTGTGTGCGCACCGTCGTTCAACAGGTTTCGGAAATCCTATATTCTTCGCTTGTCGGTGAGGAGGACATTATCTATGAATGGTGAAAAATTGAATGGTTTTTACAATATCGGCACTGCTCTGGCGGTTGGCCTGATCGTTTCTTCCCTGATCCTGGGGTGGGCCTATAAGGGATCGAAAAAAGGCGATGACGCGATCACCGTTACGGGATCGGCAAAGCGGCGTATCACGTCTGACCTCGTGCTTTGGAATGCCGGCGTTTCGGTCCAGGCATCGCAGCTTGCAGACAGCTATAAACAGCTTTCCGACAATATTCCGCGTATCAAACAATACCTTTTATCGAAGGGAATTCCGGAGGACAATATGACCGTGTCGTCGATTACGACCACGACAATAAAACGCCGCGACGCTGACGGGAACGAAACATCCGAGATCACCGGCTATTCGCTGACCCAGCGGATCGAGGTCCGTTCAAGCGACGTGGCAAAGATCGCCCAGGTTGCCCGCGAGGCGACGGAGCTGATAAATCAGGGAATTCTGATCGAATCGGGTTCGCCGCAATATTACTATACAAAGATCGGCGATTTGAAAGTTGAAATGCTCGGCGAAGCGGCAAAGGACGCAAAGGAACGAGCCGAACGCATAGCCTCAAGCACCGGAAATTCGATCGGCGCCGTCCGTTCGGCCCGCATGGGCGTGCTCCAGATAACCGCCGCCGATTCGACCGATGTTTCCGATTATGGAGTTTACGATACATCGACCATAGAGAAAGATATGACGGCGGTCGTAAACGCGAGCTTTGCAGTCAACTAAAAGTGAATCGCACGTGAGAGTTTGCCGCTGAGTGGCTGAGATTCAACCACTCAGTGGATGTTTACAATGCGAAAGCCCCGGCGGATCCCGCCGGGGCTTATTTAGGGGCCTTTTGGGGCCTTACTCCTCAACATTCGCCACGCTCAGCGACATTCTTCCTTTTGCGCGAAAGATACTCGCCATTTTGCAGCAATTATCGAAGATTTTTGATGTGACTGAAAAGGAATCGGGTTCCGTTTCGGTGGTCGATGAGGCACGGCCGGCTTTTAACAGCCAGCCGGAGGCGGCCGCGGCGTTGAGGTCAAAGGTCGGCGTCCACTCCGGGTGGAGCGGATGAAGGCCGGCCTTGTCTTCGAGCGACGACGAGATCAAAAGTTCGTCCAGCTCGCCTTCGGTCAATGCGGGATCGGTTTCCCACGCGGTCAGTTTTTTTAGTTTTTCTTGTGGTGTATCCATTTGCAGTGGTCAGTGGTCGGTGGCGGCCGGTTAAGAGAGGTCCAAATCCGACCAATCTTCCCCGGCCACCATTAGGGGTTAAGACTTACTCGCGATCAGTTCCGCCAACGCCGGCGGGCGGACGACTTTGGCTCCGTAAACGTGCAAGCCTTTGACCGCGTCGCCAAAGCGTTTTTCGGGCTTGAAGGTCTGAACGTCGAGGATCTGTTCGACATACGCAGTCGCGACACGATGGCCCGCGATGATCTTGTATTTCGTGCCGGTCGTGTTCGGTACGTTGTTCGATTTCAGAATGCGAAAACCGGCGGCCTCGCCGACCTCGCCGTTGGAAAGGGCGTTGTCTGAACGCACCGTTCCGGCTTTGATGAACCGCTCATCCTTAAGCAACAAGCCGTGGAACCACGCGGGAACAATGATGAAGCGGCCCTCGATCGGCGTATCCGATTCATCAAGCAGCACGCCGAGATCGACAAGATACTCGTAAGCGTCGTCCTTTGTCGGCACCTTTGGCGTCGTGGTCGAACCGATCTTGTTGCCCGATGGCACGGCGGCGTCCATCACACCCGCAAGGAATGTGTCCGCTTTTTCGCGCAAGGCCCAGGCGGAACGCCGCATCGCTTCGTCCAGAACATTTACGTTCTGCTGTGCGCGGTCAACGCTGTCAACGTAAAAGTTGAAGTATTTCGATTGGTCGATGACGAGCGAAAGATCGCTGTCGTTCAATGTTTCGGGGTCGTCGATGTCGGTGTTCTTTGTATAGTCGCCGATCGTGACATCGCCGATCGAAGCTATCTTGACGGTGTTCCCCGCCTGGCGAATATCGCCCTCATATTCACGGTTCGCAACGTTCGTTTGCCCGTAAACCAGAGATTTTTCCAATGCCGTGAGCAGCCGCGCCGCCCATACTGTGGGTATAAATGTTAGTGACATATTTTTTAGGTGATCGGGTGTTGCGGTGATCAGCCGTCAGAAGTTAAGGATCCGATCAGCGATCGCTCAGAACGCGGCGTACCTCGGCCCAGTCGAGTTTTTGTATCTGGGCCGGCGTCATGCGTGCGAGCGATTCGGCGGAGATCGAATTTAGCGGATTTGAGGTCCCTGCGCCGGCGTCGATCGAGGCCGGTGGATGGCGAACTCCGAATTGGCTTGGGTACTTGTTCTTCAAGTTTTGGACAAGGGCCGCGACATTGGAGGCCTCACCATCCGCGCCAAACTGAAGATCGTCTTTGACCGCCGCAAACAGCAGATCGGGCGATTCGGCGCCCATCGAGTTAAGGGCGGTCACAACCGCGTCACGGGCCTCGCGCATTTGCAGGCTGCGTTTAAGTGTTTCGTTCTCGGCCCGAAGCTGTTCAGCCTCGGGGTCAATTTGCCTTGATTCCGGTGGAACTCGTGCGGGATCGTTTCCCGCGTTGGACTCCGTTGATTGCGTTGTTTTTTTGTTCGTATTATTCATACGGGTTCCGAGATTACGCCCGGTTGCGAGAAACCGGAACGGCGATCCGAACGGCGCGAACGATAGGAATGAAATGGATGATAGGAACGATATGGAAGCCAGGAACGATGCGAACGATATGGAAGGTGGGAAGAGAAAACATTTGCCCGCGAATAACGCGAATGGAGCGACTGAAGAAAATTCCTATTCGCGTCCATTCGCGTTATTGCGGGCTGAAAACCTAGCCTACTCCTCATCCAAACTCTTCGCCCATTTAATGAACGAATCCTCATAGACCAGCCACCCGACTATCGTCGGGCCGGTGCCGACGGTTTCGAAAATTCCCTCTTCACACATCTTTATCAGGGTCTGCCGCGACAGGGGCGGAACGATGATCCGCTGGGTGCGGATGACCCGCTCTATCTCTGAAAGCCGCATTTTTACACGCGGCTTGAAATCCAACGTTTGTTTTTCACCGCCCTTACCTCTTTTCCAAAAGCCTTGCGTATCATTCGTATCTTCCATATCGTTCCTACCTTCCACATCATTCTTATCGTGCATATCATTCCTAGCTTCCAAATCACTATTTCGCTTGAACTAACGCTGTACTAACCTGCAATTGGCCGGGCGGTATGTAAGCGGCGAAGGGAAATTGATTGAAAAAAACGTCGCCCAGTATCGTCCGACCATTTGATTATATCCAACATATGTATTATATGCAAGTGAATGTTGCAGAGATGCAACGGCAATAAACAGGAGTCATGATGGCTTTTTCAAACTTCGATAAATTAAGGGCAATAGCGATCGTCAATATCTTTGAAACGGGCCGTCCGTTTGGCGAATACGCGGCGGTTGCGGTGCTGAACGACGGTGCCGGAATTTCGTATGGCATCAGCCAGTTCACGCACCGGTCGGGCGCTCTGCTGGCGGTCGTGCAGCGTTACCTTCTTACCGGCGGTCGGGCGGGGCGTGCGGTGCTTGAGGAATCATTAGGGCTTCTGCGTTCCGCTTCATTTTCCGCGATCAGGGCGGCGTCACAGAATACGCGTTTGAAAAATGCCCTGCGGTCCGCCGCCGCGACGCGGGAGATGCGCGACGCCCAGCATCACGTAGCATACGAACGCTATATGGTTCCGGCCATAAAAGCATGCGAGGGGTCGCGGTTCACGCAGCCGCTGTCGCTGGCCGTCATCTATGACTCGATCACGCACGGCTCGTGGGAAATGGTCCGCGACCGCGTCCGCCTGCCCGAACCGGTCGTTCGCGGTATCGGCTTTGAAAAAGCGTGGATCACGGGTTATGTAAAAGCGCGTCACAACTGGCTTCGCGGCATTCCACGTCTCAGATCGACCTCATACCGCACGTCCTTTTTCCTTGCACAGATCATCGCCGGAAACTGGCAGCTGCATCTGCCGCTGACGGTTCACGGCGTCACACTTTCGCTCAAACACCTTCTGCCGTTCACGAGCGAAACGGCCGCGGCGGCCGGGCACCAACCTTCATCTGCAGAATCTTCAAACATCCTGCCAGACACCTCCGCCCGAGGACGCAGCGATGCGTTCCCTGCCAATGCCCGGCCGCCGGAAACCGAACCTTCGAATGTGAGACGCCTCGGCAAGG
>JBGTJP010000107.1:0-5861 GCA_041745075.1 Pyrinomonadaceae bacterium
GTGATTGAGATTAAAGCGGACAGCGTCGAGCAATCCTGACAACAGCGTCGGGCGCATACGAACCGCTCCGTCGATGACCGAATCGCGCAGCGTCACAAATTTTTGCCCCGCATTTTCGTCAAGGACGCCCGGCACGATCGCGTAGGTGTCATCGAATTTCGTGTCGATAAAGCTGTATGAAATTGCCTCGTCAAAGCCGAGATCCGTCAACTTTTGCCTAAGCAGTTTTTTCCGGGTTTCAGCGGCTTGATATTCACCGGCGGCATAGGCCGGCGGAAGCTCTTCGGCAATATTCTCGTATCCAGCGTGGCGGGCCACTTCTTCGACCAGATCTTCTTCTAGCGCGATGTCGTGCCGCCACGAGGGCGATTGGAAACTAACGTGGCCGCCATCGGACGAAATGCCGAGCGCGTCCAAAATGCGGACACACTCGTCCCTTGACACATCGAGGCCCGTTAGCCTGCTGACGGCCACGGAAACATTTGCCGACTCGATGGTGGAGGGAACGAACCGTTTTGGATAAACATCGATAAATTCTTCCATCGTGCCGCCGGCGAGTTCGCAAATGAGGTCCGCCGCCCGGTCGGAAGCCCGCTGAAGATTTTCGATATCGACGCCGCGCTCGAACCGGTAGCTTGCCTCGGTCGCAAGGCCAAGATTTCGCGATGTCTGCCTTATATTTTCTGGTTTGAAATAAGCGACCTCGAGCAAAACGTTGGTTGTGTTTTCTGAGATGCTTGAATCAAAACCACCCATCACTCCGCCGACCGCGACCGGCTTATCGGCGTCGGAGATCATCAGCATTGTTTCGTCAAGCTTTCTATCGACCTCATCCAGGGTCTTAATAGTTTCGCCCGCCTTGGCACGGCGTACAACGATCCGATTTTCGGCTAGTTTATCCAGATCAAATGCGTGCATCGGCTGGCCGAGCTCGTGCATTACATAGTTCGTTGCGTCCGCGACATTATTGATCGAGCGCTCGCCGATCGCCGCAAGCCTCTCGACTAAAAATTCGGGCGACGGACCTATTTTCACGTTGCGAATAATTCGCGCCGTAAACCTGTGACAAAGATCGGGATCCTCGATCTTTACAATATCCGGTGCAAGGATCGCCGGGATCGGCACGTCCGCTTCCACGGGGCGGAGCTGCACCTTTGGGAAAACGTCGATCCCCTCAATAACGCCGATCTCGCGCGCCACACCCAAATGCGAAAGGCAGTCGGGCCGGTTCGATGTTAGATCGATGTCAAACACAAAGTCGTCCCCATGCGGATGGATCCCCTCGACCGCCAACCCGACACGCGTCAGCTTCTCCGCCAATTCCTCGGCGGGCAGATCAATCGCGATAAGGTCTTTTAACCAGTTGTAGCTTATGTTCATAACTGAAGATTAGATTTAGCGGATAGGATTTACAACGGTCTCGGACGTGTACTTACTTTTCTCGAAGATTTCTTCATAAAGAGTGTCGGCCAAAAATATCTTGTAGTCAGCAAATCGCTGCGTTTCTTCAGGGGTTAAGCCGACACGTTTACCGCGCTGGACAATTCCAGTTACGAATCCAGTAAATTCCGATTGTTTTGCAATGTAGGTGGCTTGAATACCCTTCTCCAAAAATGGTCGTAATTCTAGGAATGCCGTTTCCATATTTTGCAGTGCCTTCATTAGTCCGTCTACTTCTCCCTCGACTGTCTTAGCAGAAATATCATTGTAGGCTCTTATTAGATTGCTATAAGCCTGACTGCGCTGGGTGTATGAAACCTCATACTTCTTGAGGCGCTCCTGAGTGGCGAGTTCGGTTGCTTTCTGATTTTCCTGGGACGAAATGGCTACATATTGCAAGCACGAACTCGCAGTAACTGCAACGATCGCCGCTAGAATAGACAACGATGGTATGAGCACTTCTCGCTGCCATTTCCAACGAGTTTCATGGTGTTCTAAGGAGCCTTTTCGTAGCCGCTCAATATGTTGGAGACCCCATTCTATCAATTCGACAGAGGATTTGTCGACGGCCCTGTTAATTCGAAACTGACTACGAAACACTTCTGAAGGCGTAATCGAGTTGATAAGGTCCGGGAATTTCTCTGGGGGATGGTCATGGAACCATGAAGGAAATTGCCCACCTTTTCTCATGATCTCTTTCCATTCGTCCAGACGCCATTCCGGAGCTCCGAGGCGGAATAATTCACTTCTGCTTCGAACCAGGTTTTCGAGTGGATACTCGGATTTCAGACCCAATCTATTTCTAATCGATCTGTAGGTGATTATGGGGTTTTCATCATTAGAAGCAATTATCCAAATCGCAGATAGGATGCCAGCGTTCTCGACATTAAGTTCGATTTTTGCCATATCGTCATTCGATCCGGTGAACACTATCTAAATTGCTCCAAAAATCTCACATCGTTTTCGAACATATGCCGGATGTCGTCGATGGAATACATAAGCGCGGCCATGCGTTCGAGGCCGAAGCCGAAGGCGAAGCCGGAATATTCCTTGGGATCGACGCCCACGGCCTTTAACACGTTTGGATGCACCATGCCGGAGCCGCCAAGCTCGATCCAGCCGGAGCCTTTGCATGGACGGCACCGGTCAGTTGGCGGTTGGACGTCTTGACTGCCACCTGCCTTCTGCCAACTGCCGACTCTCCCCGTGCCGTGGCATTTGAAGCAAGAGAAGTCGAATTCCGCCGAAGGCTCGGTGAAAGGGAAGTAGGACGGCCGGAAACGCGTGACCGTGTCCTCGCCGAACAGTCGCTTGAGCCATTCGGTGACGGTGCCTTTCAGGTGGGCCATCGTAATGCCTTTATCGACGCAGAGTCCCTCGATCTGATGGAACATCGGAACGTGAGTCATGTCCGGCGTATCCCGGCGAAAAACCTTGCCCGGAGCGATGATGCGGATCGGCACACCGCGGCGTTCCATCGCGCGGATCTGCACGGTCGAGGTCTGAGACCGCAACGCAAAGCCATCTTTTGTATAAAACGTGTCCTGCGATTCGCGGGCCGGATGTCCGGGCGGGATGTTCAGGGCATCAAAATTGTAATGATCGGTCTCGATCTCGCGGTCGTCCTCGATCGAATATCCCATGGAAACAAAAATGTCCTCGATCTTTTGCCGCAAAATTGTGATCGGATGCAGATGTCCCGTCCGCGGCCGGCGGCCGGGAATTGTCACGTCCAACCGTTCGGCCTCGGTCTTTGCGTTCGAGATAAACTCGATTAGTTTTGCCTCAGTTTTTTCAATGCTTTCGACGATCGTGCTTTCGACCGTCTGCACAAATTGGCCGAATTCACCGCGCTCTTCGGCCGCGACCTTGCCGATCAGCTTTTTGGCCCCGGCAAGCTGCGATTTCTTTCCGGTGTGCCGGATCTTTAATTCGCCAACCTCGCGCAGCAAGCCCTCAACATCAGCAAGCCCGCTGCCGTTCAGATCAATGCCCTCAAATTTCTCAAAGTCTCGGGCAAACGCATCGCGTGCCGCTTCGACCGTTGCTTTCTCTTCAGCCATATAATTACAAGAATATCAGGACAAGGAAGGTAAGACACTCAACTCAAATAATTTTAACAGTATCGGCGTTTGGCGTAAATCCCTGAGAACAACGAATAGTGAAAAGCGACTAACCGGCTATTCGCTATCAGCCATTCACTGTTCGCTATTCCGGAAATGCTCCGATAAATTTAGACGGTTTCGCCCAACAGCATTCCTTTGGTATTATCGGAAACTGATACGCTTCAACACTTTAGATTTTCTCCGCACCTTGATGAAAGCAATCGTAAAAAGCAAAGCCGAGCCCGGATTGTGGATCGAGGACGTTCCCCAACCGCAAATGGGCATAAACGACGTGATGATCCGCGTAAAAAAAGGCGGCATCTGCGGCACCGACCTGCATATTTACAACTGGGACGCGTGGGCGCAAGCTACTATCAAAGTACCGACGACGATCGGCCACGAGTTTGTCGGTGAGATCGTCGATGTCGGGTCAAACGTCAACGATTTCAAGACCGGCGACATCGTCAGTGGCGAGGGCCATCTGGTCTGTGGCCGCTGCCGCAACTGCATGGCCGGCCGTCGATCGCTTTGTGCAAATACACGCGGTATCGGCGTCAACACAAACGGCGGTTTTGCCGAGTATATCGCAATGCCAATGACGAATATTTGGCGGCACAAAGACGACGTTGACCTTGAGGTTGCCGCTATCTTTGATCCGTTTGGCAATGCAGTTCACACGGCCCTGGCGTTTGAGGTTTTCGGCGAAGACGTTCTGATAACCGGAGCCGGCCCGATCGGCATAATGGCGGCCGCCGTCGCCCGGCACGCCGGTGCGCGATACATCGTAATAACTGACGTGAATCCATTTCGGCTTGAGCTTGCCAAAAAGATGGGTCACGTTTCGAGGGCCGTCAATGTTAAAGAAACCGCGTTGAAAGACGTCCAGAATGAGCTGGGAATGAAAGAAGGTTTCGATGTCGGTTTCGAAATGTCGGGCGTGCCCGCCGCGTTCACCGAAATGGTCGCAAACATGTTCCACGGCGGCCGCATCGCCCTGCTCGGCATCCCGACCGAACAATTCCCGATCGACTGGAAAACCGTCGTCTTCAATATGCTAACCATCTCCGGCATCTACGGCCGAAAAATGTACGAAACCTGGTACCAAATGAGCGTCCTCATCGAAATGGGCGTCGATATCTCGCCCGTCATCACGCACAGGTATTCATACAAAGATTTCGAGCAGGGATTCGAAGCGATCAGGTCCGGCGATTGTGGTAAGGTCATTTTGGATTTTGAGGATATATAGGAGAAAGCTCATGAATAGAGGAAAGAACTTGATTACCGGTGCCATCGCACTATCACTATTGTTAGCTATCGGCTTCGCATGCGGCGGAGGCAAGCCCGCCCCGAAAGCCTTTCAGGGAAACTGGGTCGGCAGCGACGGATCGACGATCTACATGGACGCCGACGGAAAAGCCGGATTCAAGATGGGCGGCAAAGAGGTAACCGGCGGCGGCGCTGAGATCGATGAATCTGCCCAGACACTGACCATCTCACTTTTTAGTATCAGCAATACTTGGAAGATCGATCAGCCGCCTTCCGGCGACACGATGGTCCTCAGCGGAACGCGTTACACCAAGAACTGATCGCTCGGGGATAATAAGACCTTTTGGCATATTCATATTCAGAATCCTGACTCGGGTATACACAGGATGTTAGTGCCGAAAACTGGTGGACATCTCGAGTTTCCACCATCAATGATGGAGATCGAGAGGTCATAGCAAACTCTTCTGTTGCTTTAGAAACGCACTTTTGAACGACATGTACGGCAAATTCAAAGAACATCTGGAAGACACCATTACCGAAATCCGCAACGCCGGACTCTACAAATCCGAGCGCGTGATAGAGGGCCCGCAGGATGCTCGTATAGACGTTGGCGGCAGTTCAGTCCTGAACATGTGCGCGAACAATTATCTTGGGTTGAGCGATCACCCGGCGATAGTTGAGGCGGCGCGGAAGTCGTTGGACGAATGGGGTTATGGGCTGTCGTCGGTAAGGTTTATCTGCGGGACGCAGGCGATACATAAAGAGCTTGAGAGGAAGATCAGTGAGTTCCTCGGCACGGAGGACACGATACTTTACACATCGTGTTTCGACGCAAACGGCGGGTTGTTTGAGACGCTGCTTGGCGAAGAAGACGCGATTATTTCAGACGAGCTTAACCATGCCAGCATTATCGACGGCGTCCGGCTGTGCAAGGCTCAGCGGTTCCGGTTTAAGAACAGCGACATGGCAGATCTTGAGGCGAAGCTGGAAGAGGCGAAGTCTGCCCGGTTTAAGATGATCGCCACCGACGGCGTTTTCTCGATGGACGGT
>JBGTJP010000108.1:0-24071 GCA_041745075.1 Pyrinomonadaceae bacterium
ACGTGATCGTGCCGGTACCTTTTATCGGCTGCCCGCCGAAAGTCGCAGGCCGGAATTTCGACCTTTTTGCGGCATCCTCGGCTGCCATCTTGAGAAATTGGTGACCTGAAACCGCCTTTGCATCAACTACGTTTCCTTCAAGGTCAAGTGTGATCTCGACCACCACTCTCCCTTCGATGTTCGATCTCTGCGCGATCGGCGAGTACACCGGCTTTACCATCCTGATCGCATCCGCGGCCGTCAAATTTCCAAGATTGATCGATTCGGGCGGCTTTACGGGTTCGGCGACGGCAACAGGCGGTTGAAGTGCCGCGGCTTTAGCCGCTTTGGCCTGAATTTCATCTGTCAGTTTCTTTGCGCTTGTTTTCGTGGCCTCATTTGAAGGTTCCAGTTCGGCGGCCTTTTGATAATCGGAAAGGGCCTTTTCCAGATAACCAAGGCTTTCATTTAGAACCCCGCGATTGTAGAATGCCCTGGCATCTTTCGGATCCAGCTCGATGGATTTATCGAAATCCGCGTTGGCCTTGCCGAAATCCTTGAGATTAAAGTGTGCCCGGCCACGGTTCAAAAAAGCGATCGGGCTATCGGCCTTTAGCGAGACTGCCCTGTCGTAGTCGGCGACCGCGAGTGAGAACTCGCCTTTACCAAGGCTGGCGTCGGCCCTTGTTTGATAGAAACTAAAATCCGGCGGCGTCGGTGTAGGAATGGGCGTGGCAGCAACCGTCGGCGCGGGTGTCGGCTTTGGCACGACCGCTGTCACAGACTTTTCCTTCACGGCGTCAATTAATACTTTCGAAGCTCCCGTCGTAAGCAATTCTTTTTCGATCTGGTCCGTCAAGGAAAATGTTATGCCGCGTTGGCGAACCGCTCCGGCCAGTAGGGTGTTGCGTTCTTCGAGGGTGACCTTTTTCGAGCGCAGGCCGATAATGAGGTCGGCGAGGGACAATTGCGGCTGCTGAGCAAATGATGAGAACGTGGCGGCGAGAAGCATCGCGACCAGAACGAAACAAAATACGTGCTGACGGCGAGGCCTTGATCTTCGGAGGCGAAAAAGTGAATTCATGGCTGTTAATTAAGTGGCTAGTTGTCGTTTATCAGATCATCTACCGTGACGGCCTTTTTCTGGGTGGGAACCTTTGTCGGCGCCGGGGCGGGTTTCTTTGTCTTAGGTTGAGCCGTTGCCGCAACGGCTACTTTCTGCGGTTGTGACTGATCGTCTTCAGTGACAATTTGGGGTTGTTCCGTTTCGGAACCAGTGACTGGTTCGGGCTGGTTTTGAGTTTCGGGTTGATAGGCAGTCTTGACGGGATCCTGGCTCGGTTGATCCGCAGGCGGATCCGCGGTCTGGGTTTGGGCCGCTGGAGTAGCAGGCGTAGGTTCGGATGCCGAACCAAGTAAAAACCAGCCGCCGACCAATACAGCAAGAAGAACAACGGCGGCCGCGGCAAGAGCGGGCAAAGCTATCGGCAGGGCTTGTTTTTGTTCGGGAAAGTGATTGGATGAAGTAATTTCCGGTGCTGGGTTAACGACGTTTTCAGGAGCCGGTGCAATCTCGACAGACTCTGCTCTGTTCAATTCAACCGCGACCGCGGGTGTCTCGGGAACCAAACTTGAAACTGGAACCTCTGCTTTTTCTTCGACGGCTATCTCTTCAACGGGTTCGACCTGGACCTCAGGTTTTGCGTCAGTAGGCATCGTTTCGACGGCGACAGCGGTCTTGACCGGTTCTGTAGCCGGCAGTGCCGGTTGCTGATCTGCTATCTTCTGTGGAACCGAAACATCAAGGGCTTTTTCCGGTAGGGTTTGCGGCGGTTCTGATGCATGTGTCAACGGCGACAATAGCCCGAGCAGGTCGTCGTCAAGTTCGGCCAGGTTGAAGGATTCGGTTGTGGTCTTCGCAAGGGTAGCTTCGGTTTCAGGGAGTTTCTTATCAGCTTCCGTCGGCTGGCGCTTTGCCTCAACCTTTATTTCCTCGGCCTCGCGAATTTTCTGCACCGGTTCCGGATCCCGGCCGCTGCCGTTCTCCGACGACGTGCCCATTGCCGCTTGTTTAAGGTCGTTAGCGGCCTCATGATTCTCGCGAGCCCCTTCCTCCTCGCGTTCTCTTACGCGAACCAGGGCGGTTTTCAGCACTTGCCGCATTATCGCCGCGGAATCGAAGCGATACTCGCGTTTGATCTCCATAGCTTTCATGATCACGTCGGAGATCTCGAACGGTATCAATGGATCTATTTTGTTCGGCGATTTGAGTGGATCGGCGTTTCCCTCGATCATTTCGATCGATCTTTCAAGGGCATCGACGGGGCGATGGGCGGTCACAAGATGATAAAGCGTTGCTCCGACGGAGTAAATGTCACTCCGGGCGTCAAAATCCTGCTTTAAAATGCGTTCCGAAGAATCGTCATATTTACCTATGATCACCTTTTGAGACGCGGCGTCGAGTCCGCTCCAAAGCTGTTCCAATGGCAAGTATGCCACCGTATTGTCAGATGCCTGGACAGAGTCCGGATCAACCGAGGTTGCGGCGGCGTACGTGACTATCTTTACACACTTTTCGGCATTGAGTATGATATTTTCCGGCCTCATTGCCTTAAAAAAGTACGGCGGACGCGAGATATGCATAGAATGCAAAGCGTCAAGAAGATCGTCCGCCCAATGTGCCGCTTCCTCGAACGAGAATGGCCGCTTTTGATCGACGAGGATTGAGTTGAGATCGATCCCATCCACAATATCGGTTACCAGATAGTGTCGTCCAGCCTCGGAAAAATGATCGTGTACCGGAAGCAGTGTATTGTGGGCAAAGCTTTTTAGGACCTCTGCTTCCTGTTCCAAGGCCGCACTCAAAGCCTCACGTTGAGTTGCGGTTGCCACCTTCGGCAAGCGGAGTGGTACTTCAACGACGGTTACGGCTGTCTCGTTTGCGGTGTCGAAGGCGTGGAATCGGGAACAGTTCTCCGGGCCGGAAAATTCCTGCTCTATGTTATATCGGCCTTCCTTAAAGAGTAAGGTAGTAGCGGGCATATATTTCGGTAAGCTGGTCTGAAGGCGAGTAAACTGCCATAAATATCATAACGGTTTTGTTCGAAAAATGGAAGAACTTTGTTGTGACATCTCAAACAATTTTTAACATTGTCACGAATGTTCTTTATTTTGACGTTTGTAATCTGCGTTATATCGATTCAATGCTCAAATGCCTGAGTGTTGGGCGGGAATACTTGTTTGCTGAACGGGTATTTACAAATGGTTCGCACCGTAAAAAATGCCTGGGAATTTATGTTCGGAATTAGTAAACGGACCGAAAAAAATAATTGGGATGCATTTGAGGCCGAAGCTTTGCCGCTGTTGCCCGATCTCCTTCGCATCGCCCGCTGGATAATGCGCGGTTCGGACGGAGCGGAAGATCTTGCTCAGGAAACATTGTCCGAAGCCCTGCGGTCGTTCCACCGCTACGAACAGGGGACGAACTGCAAGGCCTGGATGACGCGGATAATGTACAACCTGAATAGCAAGAGGCTGCGAAAATTGAGTCGAATGCGGCTTGTTGAAGATGTTGAGGAGTTGATCGCGGAAACCGTTGCATCGGAGCCGTCGATCCCGCAAAACATTACGGATGAAGATGTTCTGGCCGCTTTGAGAAAGATCCCGGATTCCTTTCGCGAGATCGTTATCCTGGCCGATGTTGAAGAATTTTCTTACCGCGAGATCTCAGAACTGCTTGAGATCCCAGCGGGCACTGTTATGTCGCGGCTGCATCGCGGCCGAAAGCTGTTAAGGTCCGAACTTGCGGTCTATGCCCGTCATTTTGGCATTAGGAACACGAAAGCATCGGGAAGGAAGTAATTATGAGGTGTAGAGATTTTAAAGAATTAGCCGATTCGTATTTGAGCAACGAACTGCTTGTGGAAACAAATCATGATGTCCTAAAACATCTTGAAAATTGCCCGGAATGCAGGGCGGTACTCAGCGATCGGCGAGAAGTGCGGACGCGACTGCGGAGAGCGGTTCGGGCGGCGACTGAAAGCAGCGTTCCTTTGGGATATGTTCAGCAGACGACACGGAAACTACACGCCCAGGCTTTCGGGAAAGGCCTGACACGTTTTTATTTTGCTCGTCCGGCGATTATCGCGGCGGCTGCGGTTCTTGTGATCGCCATAGCGGTCAGCCTTTCGCCCGTGTTTAATGACGACAGCACCGAGGTCTCATCAAGAAAACTGAACGATACTAAAATCGAGGCTACACCAGCCCGGTGGTTTGAAAAAGTTTCATTTCTTGCGGCGAAAGACGATGCCATTGATGACCATCGACACTGTGCCCTTTCGCACAACTTAAAAGAGAAACCTGTTTCCCTTAAAGAGGCGGAGAAGCGGTTTGGCATGGCGGCGGATGGATTGGATTCGATGATCGTGGACGCCTTGCACGGTTTTCCAAGCACCGAAGCCCGGTTGATAAAGGCCCATTTTTGCATGGTGAACGGCCGCCGTTTCCTGCACGTTGTGGTGGAGCATAACAGGAAGGTGCTTTCGATATTGCTGACTCAAAATGAGGAAGGCGGTCCGGCGGCGAATGATGACCCGGTTTCCTGTGGAGCGGACGGCGAGCTGAATGCGGCCTGCTTTGAAACGAATAAGAACAGTGTTTTCGTAATATCCGACTTAAATGAAGAAGAAAATATGTTGGTTGCGAAAACAATCGTACCGACGGTTCGGGCCTTCTATCGGGCGTAAACTATATCCGTCGGGCCCGGTCAAAGTTTCGCCGATAATCTTCGCCGTCGATCTTGACCGTCTTGCACATTTCGAATATCCGCGAGCGTACCCGAACACCAATGCGGTCCTCAAGAGTTTCCTTACCGTCAGCAGCCCTTTCATCTGGAAAATTGGTCGTAAATATCGTGAATCTGTTCTCGTTGTAGCGAGTGTTGATGATATGGGCCATCGTGTCGCGGACCCAATCGGTGGGTTTTGACGCGCCAAGTTCGTCAAGGACCAGGACGTCAGCGGTGAGCACCGGCGCAAGCACCGCAAGTTCCGAACTTCGAGTGTTCGGGTTGTACGAATCCTGAATTTCCTTTAAAAGCGAACCGAATTCGTAGAATAAACACGGAAAGCCCCGTTCCGTAAGGCCTTTAATGATCGAGACCGCAAGATGGGTCTTGCCAACGCCGACCGGCCCGGTAAAGAGCAGCCCTTGGTCAATTGCGGGAAAGTTCTGGGTGAAATCGCCCGCAAGCCGCAAGGCTTTTTTCTGCGAATCGCTCAGCTTATGGTCGTAGGTATTAAAGTGACATTTTTCATACCTCCGGGGTATTCGTGCCTTGATAAGCCTTAACGTGTGAGAATCGCGCCGTCGGCATTCACATATCACTGCACCTTTTTCCGTCAGCACTTCCATGCCGGAACCGAAGCACTTCGGGCAAATTTCTTCGTCCTGATTGTCAGGTTTCCTGTCATTCGCAGCTTTCGTAACGGATGGCACCGCGTGGAGCGCGTGTTTTTTTGCACTTTCCTTTGCCATAATTATCCTGTAACCGGATCGAATTGAATTATAGCACCCGGAAATTTCCGAACCAATGCTCCCTTGCCGAGAAATTCGGCATGTCCAAAAAATGTCTCGAAACGTGCATTAGGCCGGGATAATGCGCGGTGTGATATATTCAAACATTTGCGGTGATCGTCATATGGGAGTAATTCGCAGTTTAATGATCAGGTTTGGCCTTTCCGACCTTAGCGCTGAAAGGACGCCGATCTCGGTATTTCTGCTTGACGACGATTACCGCCGTCATGCGTGGTTTGAAAAGCGTTTCAAGGGCGATGACCTTGATATAGCAGAGACGGTTGATGAAGCGAAAACTCTATTGGCCGAGGGAAAATACGATGCGATCTTTCTCGACCACGACCTGTTGCCGCACCATTACGAGTCCAATGACCACGACGATTTTTCAAATACAGGCTACGCGATCGCAGAATGGCTGTTTGAAAATCAAGACCTTCAACGCGCCGCGACGATCGTAGTCCACACCAGAAACGCGGACGCCGCGATACCAATGGTACAGAAACTGCGAGATTCAGGCCGGAACGTCGAATACTGCGCGTTTCCAATGCTTGACTTGAAGATCAAGAATTACTGGAAGCGGTGATGAAATTGAGAAGCCGGCCCCGACGATAGCCGACCGGCTTATTTCCTACCCCTTGGCTCCTACACTATTTCGACTTCGCCGTAGATTTCATTTCGTCAAGTTCTTTCTGTTTTTGCTCGATCAGATCTTTCAATCCCTTTTTTACCTGTTCGTCCTTCATATTGGCCAAGGACTTGTTTAGTGCCGCCAAATAGGCAGTCGCTAGTGCCTGTTCCTTTGGGACCTTGATGTCCGGTTCAACGCCGGTGCCTTCCCAATTTGTTTTGGAGATGGGGTTTATCGCCCGGCCGACGGGGATAAAAGCCCCAAAATGTTCATGAAGGCGTACTACGCCGCCGGGATGGGCTCCGCCGCCGGTGGTCTCGCCGATAATGGTCGCACGCTTAAGATTTTTCAGGTTGTAGGAGAATTCCTCGGCTCCGGAGAAGGTGTAACTGCTAGTGAGAACGTAAATATCTTTGTGGGCGAACTTTACCTGTGCCAATTCGGGTTTTGTCCAGAATTCATCGGTCCGGTCACCTCGACGCCAGTACATATTGTTGAGATGTACAGGTTTGTCACCGAACAAATATGAGGAGATCAACTGGATCATAAACGGGCTGCCGCCGCCGTTTTGCCTCAGATCGAAGATGAGGGATTCGGTGTTGGCCAGAAAGGCCATCGCGGCGGCTACCGTATCGGCGCCGGCCTGATGATCGTTAAAGCCGCGAAGGTCAATGTAACCAATATTGCCATTTAGCCGCTCGACTCGTTCGAACCCGTAGTTCACGCGTTTGTTGAACCATTGGCTCTGCTCCTTCTCGGCGGCGGTCGGTTCGTTCCTTTCCTTTCGGACCGGGATCGGTGTTACGGAATATCGGACGCGAAGGTGTTTATCATTGCTCACGCTTTGCAGGTCGGCTGTTAGTTTTTCGGCAAATGCCCGGGCGCTGGTCCCGCCGTCGTATTCGTTCGCCGAGATCCGTTTCGTTATGTCCGATCCCATCCGCTTGGCCGTCTCGGGAAATACATAACCTTCGTTCAATTCGCGGACCAAATTTTCGATGACAGCCGATCGGGTCTGCGCGTCGATCGTCATATCAGGTGGAGACTGGGGTTGCTGGCCATTGATCCCGGGTGGTACGAGAACAAAATTCAGGACGAGTGCGACAAAAAATGTTAAGTAAAACGTAGGCTTTTTCATATCGATAATGCTCCTGGATGAATGGTTTACCGCTTGATCAATCCGTTCAATATGAGATCAGCGACCCGGTTCGTCTTTTTTTCGATATCGGACCGCTCCCCGAGTTCGTAAGCACTGAGGCTGTAAGGCAACAGCGCATTTGTGGCGTCGAGAAGTGACGCTGCGGTCACCTTTGGATCCTTAAGCTGAAACGTGCCTTCGCTAAGGCCCTCGGCAAGTACGTCTGCAAAAATCCCCGCCTCTTCTTTGAAGTACCGTTGACGCCGCTCCAAAAGACGCGGTCGCAAGTGGGCCAGCAGTTCGTTCAGGCTTTGTGAATAGTGTTGGACACTGTCGAAACGATAAAGTACGCGTTCGATAAGCATCGCCCTCAGACGCTTTTCGCACGGCATTTTTCGGCCGGCGATCTCGACCAATCTCGTTTTAAGGCGTTCGATGATCCGGTCGATATGCGAAAGCGCGATCTCGTCTTTGCTTTCAAAGTGCAGATAAACACTTCCTTTCCCGATCCCTACCTCTTTGGCAAGGTCGTCAATGGTCATTTTTTTGTAACCGCTGCGGGCAAGAAGCCGGTCGGTTGCGTCAAGGATCGCGTCCCTATTTGTCTTTTGGCGGACTGAGTCTTTCATATTGAAATGACCGAAATATGATTCCGGTCAGAAATTGATAACGACTATAGCACTAAGTTTGTTTCATGCAAATGCAATACGTTCGAATTTGGATTGGCCTTTCAGAGCCCGGCGAGGTCCCATTTTTTAACGATCTCGCTCACAAATGCGGCAACTTTGTCGGTGACCTTTTTATAGTATTCGTCGGCCTTGGCCTGATCGAATTTGGGATAACCCTGACCTTTTTGATAAAGGCCGATCGATGACGGAAACGGGACCGCTGACCATGAGCCGGGTGCGGGATACGCCGTCGCCATCTCAGGGCCGGTGTATCTTTCCGGATGGACGAGCGTCGGATCTATCGCCTGAATGAAGGCGGTCTCGTTCCAACCGGCGTGTCCGCCGTCTTCACCAAACACGGCCTTTGTTTCATCGGAAGCGAACGACCACCAGTTGATAACGAGCGTGCGTACTTTTCGCTCGGCGGCTACCTCGGCCGCAACCGATTGGAGCACCGCCGTCTGTCCGCCGCCATGGCCGTTCATGATGACGATATTTTTGAACCCGTTCTTTGCGAGTCCTTCGAGGATCTGCTTTACGAACGGACGGTACGCGGCTTCGCTGATCTGAAACGCACCGGGATAGGCTTCCATCGAGCCGGTAATGCCGTATGGAAGTGTCGGTGCAACAAGAGCATTTACCCGACGCGAGATCGTTTTTGCCATCGCGAACGGAGCCGTGTTGTCGGCGCCGTTATTCGCGACACCATGCGGTTCAAGGGTTCCAGTCGGCAGTATGACCGTATTTATTCTGGATGGAACAACTTCTTTGAACTCCATCCAATTTATCCGGTCCATCTCGCGGGTGGAGACGATGTCTTTTTCGGTTTGGGCAAAGGTGATGAGTGCTGAAGCCGACAAGAGCAAGAACGTTGAAATGATTCGGATCATATTTACGGTGCCTCCATAACTGGGTGATTTAGATTTGGTTAATAGCCATTAGCTGTCAGCTCTTAGCCGATCGTCGTTACTCAAAATATTTTCTTCCGGCAAGTTTTTCCGGCATCAAGTCGGCCGGTTCGGAATCGCGTTTGTTTCCGTAGCCAAGTTCTTTCATTAGTTTGGTCGGAGCATTTCGTATCTGCATCGGGACGGGCAGGTTGCCGAATTGTTTGGCGTCCTCCATTGCTTTTCCGATCGCTGATGTTGAAGCTCGATCCTTTGCGGCGTTTGCGAGGTAGGCAACACCGTGAGCCAGATTGTGCGTACATTCGGGCATGCCGATGGTCGTCACCGCCTGAAAGACGGCATTTGCGACAACCAGCGCGGTCGGCTGGGCGAGGCCAATGTCTTCCGATGCGAAAATGACCATCCGGCGGGCGATAAATTTTGGATCTTCGCCGGATTCGATCATCCGGGCGAGATAGTACATCGCGGCGTCGGGTTTACTGGCCCGCATCGATTTGATGAACGCGCTGATGACGTTGTAATGCTCCTCGCCTTTCTTGTCGTAACGGAGAAACTTCGACTGAAGCGTCTCCTTTAAACTATCGATCGTTATTGTGTCGTACAGCCGGGCGGTGTTTTCGATCATCGTGATCGCCTGGCGGGCGTCGCCGTTCGCCATTTCGATAAGCCAATCCTTCGCCGCTGGGTCGAGTTCGTAGCCGGTCCGGTCGATGATCGCCGCCATCTCGTCCGCGGCGAGTTCATTGAGCACAAAAACGCGAAGCCGCGAGAGGAGTGCGGGGATGACCTCAAAGGATGGATTTTCGGTTGTCGCTCCGATCAGAACAAGTTCGCCGTTCTCAACGAACGGCAAGAGGAAATCCTGCTGAGCTTTGTTGAAGCGGTGGATCTCATCGAGGAAAAGTACACGTGGGCGGTCGTCGATCGACCGTGTTTTGACGATGCGGCGAATGTCTTCCTTGCCCGCTGAAACGGCCGAAAGTTCGTAAAATTCGGCATTTATTGCGTTCGCGTAGATTCTCGCAAGCGTTGTTTTACCTGTGCCCGGCGTGCCCCACAGGACAAATGAAAAAACGTGGCCGTTTTCGATGGCCAATCTGAGCGGTTTATCACTGCCCAGAAGATGCAGCTGCCCGACGAATTCGTCGAGGTCTTTCGGCCTGATCAGATTGGCAAGCGGGTCCATATTGTCGGTGCGGCCATTATAGCCTGAAACGAAAAAAAGCGGCCCGAACCGAGCCGCTTCTATCAAAATAAATGGTGGCCAGAGACGGGGTCGAACCGCCGACACGCGGATTTTCAGTCCGCTGCTCTACCAACTGAGCTATCTGGCCGATTTTTGCGATCCGCCTATGAGGCGGGCAAACAATAGAGTTTAGATAAGAGGCTTATCCTTGTCAAATGATTTTGAATCCCGATTATCCGAAAAAGGCGTGGCAGGAATGCCGTTGGAAACAGGTGTTGACAAAAGCGGCCAAGTCGCTATACTTCTAGGTTAGTGACCAACACCTCGCAATGGTCACTCTGTCTTCCGAATCCGTTTGAAACCTACCAGTGCCGGTTTGAACGCCGCCGCCGTCCCCCGGAGGCGCAACATTCAAACCGGCACAGTAAATTTTAAATACCGAACTATTTGATCACGCAGCCGCGGCCTCGGCTTCCTTCGACGGCGTCATGCCGAGGGCAACCTTTACATCGTGCTCAATTCGTTCCGTGAGCGACGCATCCTGTTTCAGCAAATTTTTCACATTTTCGCGACCCTGTCCGAGGCGTTCACCCTTATAGGAAAACCAGGCGCCGCTCTTTTCGACAACATCGTTATTTGCCGCAAGGTCAAGCAGATCGCCTTCGCGTGAAATGCCTTCGCCGTACATTATATCGAACTCAGTTTCCCTGAACGGCGGCGCGCATTTGTTCTTCACGACCTTTACCCGCGTCCGGTTCCCAACCATTCTGTCGCCTTCCTTTATCGCTCCGATCCGGCGGATATCGAGCCTTACGCTGGCATAAAATTTCAAGGCCTTTCCACCGGTTGTTGTTTCAGGCGAACCGAAAAACACGCCGATCTTCTCACGAAGCTGGTTGATAAAGATGAACGTCGTTCGCGAGTTCGAAACGATCGCGGTTATTTTTCTAAGGGCCTGGGACATGAGCCGGGCTTGAAGGCCGGGAAGCGAATCGCCCATTTCGCCATCAAGTTCCGCGCGCGGAACCAAAGCCGCAACGGAATCGATGACGATCACGTCGACGCTGTTTGAACGCACGAGCGTTTCAGCGATCTCAAGAGCCTGCTCGCCCGAATCCGGCTGCGAGATGAGGAGATCGTCGATGTTTACGCCAAGCTTGCCGGCGTATTCCGGGTCCATCGCATGTTCGGCGTCAATATAAGCTGCAATCCCGCCGGTTTTCTGCGCCGATGCGACAACTTGCAGCGCAAGGGTTGTTTTGCCCGAGCTTTCCGGGCCGTATATCTCAACGATCCGCCCTCGCGGCAGCCCGCCGACGCCGATCGCGGCATCGAGGCTAAGACAGTTTGTCGAGATCGCTCCCACGTCTTCGCGCGGCTTTTCGCCAAGACGCATGATCGAGCCCTTGCCGAACTTTTTTTCGATCTGCAGCAGTGCAGACTCAATAGCTTTTCCTTTATCCATAAGAATTATTAGCCGGTTTTAGACCGGGCCTTTCGCGAAAAATTTACTACGAACACAGGCTATCATAGTTTGTCGGGTTTGTGAAATCCCGTTGCACGAATGATACAAACGGGTTTCCCGCGCATGAAGAGAATGCTCAAAAAATAACCCAACTCGCCCGTTCGGCGCAAGAGAACAGCATTACAATTTTTACAACGGCAAGTACCAAATAGGGCGAGGAACGTTACTCTGCCTTTCGCAAGGGGTAAAAAATGATAATATTGACTTTTTGTAGCTAACGTTTTGGACCGCAATGAAGTACTCCGATTTGATCGAGCAAACGCTCGATGACAAATATAAGATCGAACGCGAGCTTGGCCGCGGAGGCATGGGCACGGTGTATCTTGCGACCCATTTGGGTACCGAACGGCCGGTTGCGATCAAGGTTATTGCCCCCCAATTTATGGAACGGCCGGAATTTGTCGAGCGTTTTCGGCGCGAGGCGCGTGCGGCCGGGCGCCTGCGGCATCCGAATGTTGTAGATGTGACGGATTTTGGCTTTGCAGCTACCGATCAGGGGCAGGTCGCGTACCTCGTCATGGAATATCTAGACGGCTGCACGCTCGGCGAAATATTGGAAGAAGAGAAGAATCTTCCAATAAGCTGGACTCTGGATATTCTTGAACAGGTTTGTTCGGCGGTCCACGAGGCCCATGAACAGGGAATCATCCACCGCGATCTGAAGCCCGATAATATCTGGTTGGAGCCGAACCAACGCGGCGGATATACGGTAAAGGTCCTTGATTTCGGTATCGCTAAACTCGAGGCACACGACGGGACGACCGAAAACCGTGAGCAATCTGGTCGAAAGAGCGGGTCGCCGACCGTTATAGAAGGTACGAATACGACATTTGCAGGACATTCTTACGACGAGACGATCCATGAAAGCGCTTCGTCTACAAAAGTAGGTGAAAAAGCCACGATGGCGTTGTCGATCAATCCGCCAAATGGCGCTTCGGATAAAGAGACCGTCATTCAGTCGGATTCGAGCCTCGAAGATGCCGGAACGCTTGTTCTTAAATCACAGTCCGATGGCGGAAACGATCAGGAATCTGTTCAGACCCGGCTTATTTCGGCTGAACCCAGCCGCGATCCGGGAGATGCCGCCATTACCTCGTATAGCTCGCTTATTCAAGCCCCGACGGCTTCGGACCTCACGAGAGTCGGGGCGGTCCTTGGCACACCTTTGTATATGTCCCCCGAACAATGCCGCGGCGACAAGCTTGATGCGCGTTCGGATATTTATAGTCTGGGAGTCATCGCGTATCAGATGCTGTCAGGGAACACGCCATTTAAGGGCGATTTCAAAAACGTGATGGAGTCGCACAAGTTCGCTCCGCCGCCGCCTCTTATTGCCCGAAAGGTCCGCAAGAAGCTAAAGCGGGTCATCGTGGGTTCGCTCGCAAAGGAGGTTGACGCCCGGCCGCAGTCGGCCGAAGCTTTCGCAAGCTCTCTGCGGTCTCGTTCCGAAGGTATTTTCGGCCTGCTAAGACGGGCGGGAATGATCTATACCGAACATGTTCAGAAATTTCTCTCCCTCTCGATATTCTTTTTTCTGCCGATCATTCTACTCACTTCCGTTACTTTGCTTTTGAGCTTCTTGAAAGCAGGCGATGCGATACCGTCGGGCGTTGCCAATGTTTTTATCGGAATCAGCGCGTTCGCCAATTTCTTTATGACGGCGTTTAGCGCGTTCCTCGTCGTCGGAACTATAACGTGGATCGTAACTCAGTCGCTTGCCGTTCCGTTAAGGCCGATAAAACTGCGGGCGGCTCTGAAAGAAGCTCGCAAAAAGTGGAAGACATTTGCCGGTTTGGGAATACTTAATGTCGTCCTGCCGATCCTAGCGGCCACAGTTGCCGCTGCCGTTGTTTTTGCCGTTTTGTTTGGCGTGCTTTGGCTAATTTTCGGCATGGGCGGCGTAACTCTTATTTCCTCGGGCTCGGCCGCAGTTTTGGCAGCGATCGCGGGCTTTCTGCTTGTAAGCGTCTGGGTAATGCTGGTTGCGCCGATCGCGATGATGGAAAATCTGCGCGGTAAGAACGCATTCAAACGGTCCAAACAGCTGATTTCCAGGTCGTTGGCGACCGCGTTCGCGGCGTTTGTTATTATGTTTCTAATACCGGCGATCGCGGCAGGTTCGTTGTCCTTTGTGATAAATATGACCGCAAAAGCGCTGGAATTGCGCCCGACCTTGGTCGAGCCTCGTTCAGTCGAAACCGCACCGGCATCGGAGGAGAAGTTAGCACCAAAGAAAAGCGTTTCTTTTTCCGTCGATTTTGGCGACGAGCCCGGAAAATCGGCGGCCGACGGGAGCAAAGACATGCGGGGACGGTTGGTCGATACGCTTCTCGAAACGCTGATCCAAATATTGCTCCTGCCGATACAGATCGTCGTCATTTCATTCACTGCGATAATAGTCGCCTTACTGTATTTAAAGACGAGACAGGCGGGAGGCGAGTCGCTCCACGACCTTCTTTCCAAATTCGAAGAAACCGACAAGCCGCGAAAGAAGTGGCAGGAACGGGTTCGCCAACGTTTGATCCAATCCGGCCGCATTACGAGCCGGTCCTAGCCGATGAGCATTATCTCGACCTCGAAAATTGCCGGAATGCTTCTCATTTTCTTCACGGCCGCCGTGTTGGGGGCGGCGCAGCAGCTTTCCCGCTCGTTTGCTATAACGGCGGGAGCCAGGATCGAGATCGTCAACCTGGCGGGCAAAGTCGATGTCCAGACCAATAATAAACCTGAACGGGCGGCCGGCTCATCGGACTCCGCACATGTTTCGGACCAGATGTTGATAACAGCTTCCAGCCCAGAACCTATTGCCGAGAGCGACATTAAGATCACCTCCTCTTCTTCTTCGGTCCAGGTTCAAGTACGGCCGTCAGACGTGAAAAAGCGGATCGATCTTTCGATCGCCCTGCCGCCCAGAATGCGTGTAAAGGTCGAGACCACCGAGGGCGAAGTCCGGATCGCGGGCGACTTGATCTCAATGGAAGTGCGTACGCGTACAGGGACGATCGCGGCGGATGTTCCGACGGCCTTTGTGAGCTACATGCTTAGATGGACCGCCTCGCGGCCGCGTGTACTGAGCGATTTCGAGCTGAACAAGGTCAAGGAAAAGGCGGCCGGAAAGTTTGAGATATCGGGCACCTATCGAGAAGCGGACGATGCCGACAATAAGGAAAATTCGAGTGCTGAAGAAGAAAACGCGGAGCCCCCTTCCGGTAGTGACGGCCTGGATAAACGTTCGCTCAAGAAGCAGCTTGCCGACGCCCGGGTTTCGCTGAATCTTGAAACAGCCCGGGGCATTATTCTTCTCAACATTCCGCCTAATGAGGTTTCTAGCGACCTGCGGGAACGGCCGTTGACAAATGCGGCAAAGGCGATAATCCGCAGCGGAGATTCGCATTTGATGGAGGCGATACGGCGTGCCGCCCCAAAGTTTTACGGCGACTACACCCGGACGCTGCCGCCGATGAAGTTCGAGCCGTCATTTGCGGACCGGCCGAATACCGAAAAGTCAACGAACTCCAGCCTAAAGGTCGCGTCGGTCAGGGTGAGCGACCTGAACAACCGTGCGATCGGCGATCTTTCCGTCTCCGATTTCGAGGTGCTTGAGAGCGGTCAGCCGCGCCAGATCGTTTCAATCCGGCCGTCAACGGCCCCATTCAATCTTGTGTTGCTGCTTGATGTATCGGGCAGCGTGGACAACTATGTGAACTTCATCCGTAAAGCAGCCCGGAATTTTGTCGGCACGGTTGACAACCGCGACCGCATTTCAATAGTGACTTTTAACGACGACGTCAAAGTACTTTCGACATTCACGACCGACAAGACACTTTTGTCCGAAAGCCTCGACACATTCGACGCGGGCGGGGCGACCGCATATTACGACGCCCTTGCCTTTACTTTGGCCGAAACCCTGCGGCCGCTGAAAGGCGAGCGGACGGCGATAGTCGTCCTGACCGACGGTGACGACAACCGCTCGTTTTTGCCGTTCGATTCGATGCTGTCGTCGATCCAGGAAAGCGGGGCGTTGATCTACCCGCTTTATGTGCCGTCCGCGCTTGTCGCCGCTTCGCAGAACGATCCGGGTGCGACGCTCGATTCGCTTCGGACGCGATACCTTCAGGGCGAGCTGACCTCAAGGGCCAAAGGCGAAGGAAAACGGCTGGCCGATGTTTCGGGTGGAGTTTATTATGAGATAACTCAGCTTTCGCAGCTGCAAACCGCGTATGAAGACATCGTAAGACAGCTTCGCACGGCGTACGAAATAGAATATCGTTCTGAATTGGGCGGCCCGGACGCCGGTGTTTCGCCGCGGCTTAAGATCCGTACCATAAGGACGGGAACCTACGTTCAGATCCGGACGGTCAATCAAAATAGACCTTGAGTCCTGTTTGTGTTGCTCGCCATCTTTGTCCGGTTAAAGATCGTGAAGAATGCGGGGCAGGAATTTGTTCGACCGATCGTGTGATAAACAGGAGCGATTCTTCGTTCCTGTTTCCGTTTATTGAACTAGACTGTTTTTGAAAGTTGGTGTGTAAAATATTTGCAATGCCTGAGCTCAATTTACCAACCCTGCTGGCCGCGGGTGCGATTCCGCAATATATAACCGAGGTCGTTGCCGTCATCGTTGCCGGTGCGGTGATCGCGTACGTATGCTTTCGTTTAAGGCTTGTACCGATCGTTGGTTTTTTGATCGCCGGAGTTTTGATCGGGCCGAATGCTCTCCGTCTTGTTAAAGATCAGGCGATCGTAGATGCGACGGCAGAGATCGGCGTTATTCTTCTGCTATTTACGATCGGCATCGAGTTCAGCCTCGAAAAGCTGGCAAGTATCCAGAAGCTCATATTCGGCGGCGGCACGATGCAGGTGGGCCTTTCGATCGCGGCGACGGTGGCGATCCTAGCCGCTTTTGGCGTCAACTGGAAGGTCGGTGTCTTTACGGGCATGCTGGTGGCGTTGAGTTCGACCGCGATCGTATTGAAACTGCTTGCGGACAACGGCGAGACAAATTCGGAGCACGGACAGGTCGGGCTTGGGCTTCTCATTTTCCAGGACCTCGCGATCGTCGTGATGGTATTGCTCGTGCCTACGCTGGGTTCAAGCGGCGGCGGCGGAGCCTTTGAGATCGGGTGGGCGTTGACGAAGGCCGTTTTGATCATCGTCGCCGTGCTCGTGATCGCGCGGCGGATAATGCCGAAGATCCTGGAGAGCGTCGCAAAGACCTGTTCGCCGGAGCTATTTCTTTTAACTGTGATCGCCATCTGTTTCGGGACGGCTTATCTGACCAGCCTTGCGGGCGTCAGCCTTTCGCTCGGAGCTTTTCTTGCGGGGCTGATGGTCAGCGAGAGCCGTTTTTCACAGCACGCTTTGAGCGAAACCTTGCCGCTGCAGATATTGTTCTCGGCGACGTTCTTTGTTTCAGTCGGGATGCTGCTCGACCTCAATTTTCTTATCCACAACCTGCCGATAGTCCTCGCCGCGATCGCGGTCGTGCTCGTCATCAAGGCGCTGGCGACCTGGGTCAGCGTAAGAATGCTCGGTTACGCGACTCCGGTAGCGGCCGCGTCGGCGTTGATGCTCGCGCAGATCGGTGAATTCTCATTTGTCCTCGAAAGAGCGGGTCGGGATGTCGGGCTTTTTCCGGCCGGTGTCAGCATGGCGGGTTCACAAACTTTTATTGCGACGACCGTGGTGCTGATGGTTTTGACGCCTCTGCTGATGCGCGTTGGAGGTGGTTTGTCTTCGAAGATCGTCCGGAAGCGTGAGCTGGCCGGGATGCTGAAGGATGACGAGCCCGAATCGCTCGGCGAAAGCCTTGCTTTGGAGGACCACGTGATCGTCGCCGGCTATGGCCGGGCGGCGCAGTGTTTGGTCCGCGTTCTTTCCGGTTCGGGCATCCCGTTCGTCATCACGACGCTAAGCCCCGAGGGGGCAAACGAGGCCGAGGCGGAAGGCCTGCCTGTTGTTCGGGGCGATTCAACCAAGCCTTTTCTTCTTCGCCACGTGGGCATCGACAACGCCAAGATGATGGTGATCGCTGACGACAGCCCGGCCATGTCGCACCGGATCACATCGGTTGCACGAAACCTGAATCCGACAATGCGGATAGTCGTGCGGACGCGGTACACGGACGAGGCCAATAGCCTTGTTGCTGCCGGGGCCGATTCGGTGATCGCCGAAGAACTGGAATCGGTCGTCCAGCTTTTTGGCGAGGTCCTCCGTGATTATCGGATCCCGGCCGGAGAGATCGAGGCGTATGAGGAGCTGGCCCGGCGGAATGGCTACTCGGCGTTGTTCGACGACGAGATCGACAACTCCGTGTTCCATTGCGAGACGGGCGAAGACTGTTTTGATTCGCGCACGGTCACCATCCGTGAAGGCGCGGCAGTCGCCGGAAAATCGCTTGCATCACTGATGCTTATGGAGGATTTTGGTTTGTCGCTAAAGGTCCTGCGCCGGAATGGCGAGGAATTCGGCCAACCGGCCGGCGATCTCGTCCTTGAGCCGGGCGATGAACTGATCCTGTCAGGGCCGACCAAAGCTTTTGCAAGCAATGCTGCCTTGTTCCGGGCATCTTCGGGCTCCGCTCCGGTGACGGCGGTGCGCGCAGTGTCTCCCGTGTCGAAAGAGGAGAACGAACTGGCGTTTGGCTCCGAGACGGGGATCAACCTTGAGACCGAGATCAGGTACGTTCCGACCGTTGATGCAAGCGTATGCGGGCATCTTGACCGGATCCGTCCGGTGTTCCCGAGCGCATCGGGATGCGAGGAGTGTCTGCGGATCGGCGACGAATGGGTCCACTTGAGGCTGTGCCTAACGTGCGGGCACGTCGGCTGCTGCGATACTTCGAAAAACAAACACGCGACAGCTCATTTTCACGAGACCGAACACCCGTTGATGAAGTCCATCGAGCTGTTCGACGACTGGGCATGGTGCTTCGTGGATGAGGAATATATCTAGGAAAGATTGCCACAAAGGTCACAGGGTTTCTGTATGGCGGTTGATCCGTAAAAACAAATCCACCTTGAATTCAGACGAAAAAAGTATTTCTCTGTGACCTCTGTGACCTCTGTGGTTGACCTTCACTCACCCGAAACCGCTGTTGCAATGGTCTCGCGGAGCTTTTTGGCTGAGGTAGTGACCGGTTCCAGTTCAGCGTCGTCGATGTTACCGCGGACCTTTTTGCCGAAGACGGCGTTCCAAGGGGCGATGGCGAGGGTCACATTGCCGAAGGCCTTTGCCTGGCAGGCGAGGCGGAGAAACGGTTTTTCGGTTTCGGGCTGGTTGTAGCCAAAGACCTTCATCTGCCGGCGTTCGCGGGGTGAAGGTTCCGAGAGTTTTTCCTGGCCGCCGAGTACGCCGACCCAGCAGGTCCCGCACGAAGCGGCGGTGCATTCGATGGGCACCGGGCCTTCCCAGCAGCGGTAATCCAATGCCTTCCAATCGCGCGAGCGGTCTTTTTGTGACGCTGACGCGATCTCTTCATCGTTGATGACCTTGAACTTTCCTTCAAATGCCGCGCCAGTAAAGGCGACCGAGAATTCTTTATCAACAGTTTTTAGAAAACCGAGCAGGCCCTGCGAATCGTCCTTTGCGCGTTCCGCTAAGATCTGGTCGGGCGATCTTGTCATTACGCCGGACGGTTTTTGGACCGTGCCGGGTGCGGCCTTGAGGTCGTCGAAACCGGTCTGCACGAGCGTCATCAGGCCGACGGCGGCGATGGCGGTCGTGAGCGTTTCATTCGTTTTGGCGGCGACGGCAGCGGTTTTTGCGATCGATCTTATCTCGGCCTCAAGATTTGAGAACACGTCGGGTGATTCGGCCCGGGCAACGATCGCTTCTTTGACCTGCGGCCAGAAGCGGTAGCCGTAAAGGAAGCTGTGCGAGGTGTCGATCTTATCGACCAGCCCAAAGTTGCCGTCCATGGCGAGGCCTTTCATTGCGTCGGCAACCTCCTCGGCCGCTTCGAGATAGGTGACGAGGTCGAGCGGATAGAACCGGAACCAGATCTGCACCGCGTTGCGGTCCACCTCGTGGATGGCTGGCAGCAGCGATTCGACCGCCGCGAGCCAGTCCGCTTCATCAAATTTTTCGATCTCAGAAATAAACGCGTTATTCATAGTGATAAAACCTCTAGCATAAGCAAACCTACATTAAATCAAATAAGACCGAGAGAGACAACCGCAGATAATGGGGCTGAACCGACTTTGGCCTTTGCGTTTTCGAATTCGTAAAACTGAGACCAGGGTGTTATGCGTTAAAACTAGACCTCATCAGGAGATGGAGGTCGATACCTTAAACGTCTGGAAAGTTTGGGACACCACCAGAAATCCGTATGGTATGAAAAAAAGGCCCCGTGGACTAGACGGGACCTCTTAGGAGGATTCGAAGATGGACGGAAAACGTCGGGATTGCCGACCCGCCGCTTCGGGTTATTAGGCCATATATTGTCCAACTTCAAGTAAATGCAGCCCCAAGCTGCCTGACCTTGCAGGCCGTGATTGCCTAACGGCTTGCAAGGTCGGTGAGTCAACAAAAATTGCATCATCACATACCCTTGCACGCCCACAAGCAGGCAATGTTCCAAAATCTGCCGACCCGAGATGCTTAGGCGATCCCATCAAAGGCCTTTCAGACTTGACACCCTGCCCCGAAATTCTTAATATCTAAAGTTTCGGACTTTGCGGTCTGGGCTGTATTTGAGGTTTGGCGACAAACTGAAAAGCAGGTGTTTGAAAGCTTTAACAAGAATTGTAGCGTAAAGGGCGTCGCACCAACGGCGTCTGGCGATGGATATTACGCTGTGCATTGTGTCCTTACTTATATGTAGGGCTTCTGCAACAGAGCGTCTGCACCGGCTACGCTACAGCAAAGTTTGGCTTTCAAGGTAGTAAAGCAGGGCCTTTAACTTACGTGCGGGCTTGCTGATAAATAAAGATCATTAATTCAACCAGCGTGTGCTGCTTGAGCTAACTGCCGGAACAGGTTTTCGGCAAGAGTCAGGTGAGACGTTAGTTTTGCCTTTTATAACGTCCGACAAACATTAAGTTTTGTCGAGATCGGCAACAAACTGAAGTTCGTTGGACATGACAAATTATGCCGACTATAAATCAATTGGTTCGGAAGGGACGCGAGAGGGTCAAATATAAGACGGCCAGCCCGGCTTTGCAGGCTAACCCGCAGAAGCGCGGCGTTTGCACGAGGGTTTATACTTCAACGCCGAAAAAGCCTAACTCGGCTCTGCGTAAGGTTGCCCGCGTAAGGTTGACCAACCAGATCGAGGTGACGACCTATATTCCGGGTATCGGCCACAACCTGCAGGAGCACTCGATCGTGCTTATCCGCGGCGGCCGTGTGAAGGACCTTCCCGGTGTGCGTTACCACATCGTCCGCGGAACGCTCGATGCCTCGGGCGTCGCGAACCGAAACCAGGCCCGTTCGAAGTACGGTGCGAAGAGGCCGAAGGGGGCCAAGTGATATGGTGTCCGACAAACTTTAGTTTGTCGAGACATAACAAACTGAAGTTTGTTGGACAATAAATATGGCTAGAAGAAGAGTTGCAGCAAGACGAGAGATTTTACCGGACCCGATCTATAACAGCACGATCGTGACCAAGTTCATCAACGGCATGATGTGGGCTGGCAAGAAGTCCACCGCCGAAGAGATCTTTTACGGCGCGATGAACAAGATTGAAGAAAAGACTGGTGAAGAACCGTTGAAAATTTTTAAGAAGGCGCTCGATTCGGTTGCCCCGACGCTGGAAGTCAAATCACGGCGTATCGGCGGGGCGACATATCAGGTGCCGCTCGAGGTGACCAAGGACCGCCGGAACACGCTGGCGATCCGGTGGATCGTGACCAACGCTCGCAACCGGAGCGAAAAGACGATGCAGGATCGTTTGGTCGGTGAGTTGCTTGATTCAACTTCGGGACGCGGCGGAGCGATGAAGAAAAAGGACGATGTCCACCGTATGGCAGAGGCGAACAAGGCGTTCGCACATTATAGGTTTTAACAATTTCGTAGTTCGACAAATTTTAGTTTGTCGCGGCCCGAACAAACTGAAGTTTGTTGGACTGTTGGTATGGCAAATATTAGCTTAGACAAATTTAGAAACATCGGCATCATGGCCCATATTGACGCGGGTAAAACCACGACAACTGAGCGCGTGCTGTTTTACACCGGTGTTTCGCACAAGATCGGCGAAGTTCACGAAGGGACGGCGACGATGGACTGGATGGAGCAGGAGCAAGAGCGCGGTATTACTATTACGTCCGCCGCAACTACCTGTTTCTGGACACGCAACGGTGTCGAGCACCGCGTCAATATTATCGATACACCGGGACACGTTGACTTCACGATGGAAGTTGAGCGGTCCCTTCGTGTTTTAGATGGTGCGGTTTGTGTTTTTGACGGCGTTGCTGGTGTTGAGCCGCAATCCGAGACGGTTTGGCGACAGGCCGATAAATACGGGGTTCCGCGTATCTGCTTTATCAATAAGCTGGATCGTGCCGGTGCTTCGTTTGATCGTTCGTTCGATTCGATCCTGAAGCGGCTCGGTGCAAACGCCGTTGCCTTACAGATCCCTATCGGGCTTGAAGAGCATCTTAAAGGCGTCGTCGATCTGATCACGATGAAGGCCCTCATCTGGAACGATGAGACAAAGGGTGCCCAGTACGAAACGGCCGACATCCCGGCGGACCTGGTCGATGCGGCCAAGGAAGCCCGCGAAAAACTGGTCGAAGCAGTTTCGGCGATTGATGACGACCTGATGGTCAAATACCTCGAAGGCGAAGAGATCTCGGAAAAAGAGATCCGCACCGCCTTGCGTAAAGGGACGCTGGCGATGAAGATCGTGCCTGTCGTTACCGGTTCGGCGTTTAAGAATAAGGGTGTGCAGACGCTTCTTGACGCGGTTGTCGATTATCTTCCGAGTCCGCTTGATATTCCGGCGATCGAGGGTGAAAACCCCAAGACAAACGAGATCGAAAGCCGTCCGCCGGATGCGAAAGCTCCGTTTTCGGGCCTTATCTTTAAGCTTATGGCCGACAAACATCTCGGTCAGCTCGCGTTCGTGAGGATCTATTCGGGCACGGTCTCCGCCGGTTCCTACGTTACAAATACGATAAAGAACAATAAAGAACGCGTCGGCCGCCTGATGCTTATGCACGCCAACAAGCGTGAGGATGTGGAAAAGGCGTCCGCGGGTGAGATCGTTGCGATCGGCGGCATGAAGAACATGACCACCGGCGACACGATCTGCGACGAGAACAAGCCGATCATTCTGGAGTCGATGGAGTTTCCCGACCCGGTCGTGCGTGTCGCGGTCGAGCCAAAAACCCGTCAGGACCAGGATAAAATGGGCATCGCTCTCAACCGCCTGGCACAGGAAGACCCGAGTTTTCAGGTCAATACCGACCATGAAACGGGCCAGACGATCATTGCCGGAATGGGCGAACTCCACCTTGAGATCATCGTTGATCGGATGAAGCGCGAGTTCGGTGTCGAGGCGAACGTCGGCAAACCGCAGGTTGCTTACCGCGAAACGATCACACAGGGTGCGCCGGGCAAAGAGATCTACAAGAAGCAGTCGGGCGGCCGCGGTAAATTCGGCCACGTCGAACTCGAGATCGAGCCGGCTCCGGGCGAAGGGTTTGTGTTTGAGGACAAGATCACCGGCGGTTCGATACCGCGGCAGTTTATCAAGCCGACGATGGAAGGCATCCGCGATGCAATGCAGCGTGGATATCTTGCGGGTTACGAGCTTGTGGATATTAAGGCCACTCTGCTTTTCGGTTCGTACCACGAAGTTGACTCGGACGAGATTTCATTCAAGTTGGCAGGCTCGTTCGCTTTTCAGGACGCGGTTAAAAAGGCTAAGCCCGTTCTCCTTGAACCGATAATGAAGATCGAGGTTGTGACGCCCGAAGAATATATGGGTGCGGTCAACGGCGACCTTAACCGCCGCCGCGGGCAGATAGATAAGATGGAGCCGCGTCCGGGCAATGTTTCGGTCGTTACGGCTTTTGTGCCATTGTCGGAGATGTTCGGCTATACGACCGATCTGAGAAGTTCGACACAAGGACGAGCGACGTCGAGTATGCACTTCGAGCGATACGCCGAAGCGCCCCGAAACGTCGCCGAGGAGATAATCGCCAAGGTTAAGGGCGCGAGCAGCTGAACAATAAATTCTTAAATTTTCAGTTTTCACTTTTGAGTTTTTAGTTTGTTCGGAAAGGTTCCCAGCAAACTGAACGGTGAAAACTAAAAAGTGAAAACGAGAGAGGAACATACAAGATGAGCAAGGAAAAATTTGACCGGAGTAAACCGCACGTGAACATAGGGACGATCGGGCACGTGGATCACGGGAAGACGACGTTGACGGCGGCTATTACTAAGGTGATGTCGAAGCACAATCCGAAGATGACGTTTCGGTCGTTCGATTCGATCGACAACGCACCTGAGGAGCGGGCA
>JBGTJP010000109.1:0-58555 GCA_041745075.1 Pyrinomonadaceae bacterium
AATTATGTAAAACCGATACGCGGTGTTGGAAGAACGAGTAAATCTTACTATCCGGCATCTGTCCTGAACTCTCTGCTCGGCGGCGGATATTCTTCGCGGCTTAATCAGGAGATCCGGATCAAACGCGGACTGAGCTATGGAGCGGGCAGTAACTTCTCATGGCGAAGCGGAAACGTCAATTTTTCGGCTCGGACCCAAACCAAAGATGCTTCGGCGGCAGAGGTAGCCGAGTTGATCATCGCCGAGATAAAGCGTCTTGCCGAAACGACTGCTGCAGACAGCGAACTCTCGCCACGTAAATCGGTGCTTACTGGTGGATTTGGGCGAAATCTTGAGACGACGCAGGGATTGGCGGGAGCCTTGGCAGACCTTTATAGCTACGGCCTTGCGACTTCGGAACTCAACAATTACATGCCGAGCGTTAACGGCGTACAAAGTGCCCAACTAAAGGCGTTTGCCGCATCGAACCTGTATGGCGGCGACATAATAATTGTCGGCGATTACGAAGTGTTCAAAGACGATCTCGCAAAGCGTTTCCCCGATCAAAAGATCGATGTCATCAAGGCTGCCGACCTCGATATCGACAGCGAGACGCTGCGGAAATCTGACGTCCCATAGGATCAGCCGGACAACTTAGAAACGAGGCGTTGGTTATTTTGCCAGCGCCTTTTTTGCGTCGAGTTTTAGGACGATCGGTTCGCCTAGTTTGTCAGTAGCTAGCTCTCCCTTTTCGTTCACAAGCGGCCATTGGCTGTTGGCGACGTAGTGAAATTCGTCGCCGATCAAAACTCCAAGCGTAGGTTCCAGAAAGTCAGAATGATTTGCTTCAAGCGTTTTCATCGAATCGATCCGGTCTTTATCGATACTCAGGCTGATGACCCGGTTAGGGTTGACGCCATTTTGAATTGCGATTAGTTTGCCGCGATAATAATAGAGACCGTCGATGCCGAGCACCGTCACAGACCGGGCGGGCGTTAACTGTACGATCTTCCTGGTCGCGGTTTCGATACGGAAGATCCCTTTCGCGTAGTCGGCAACGTACATCTCTTTCTCAAGCGGCCCGAACGCGATGCCCTGCAGCGACACGAAGCTATCCGAACGTACAAATTCCTCCATCTCATCACCTTGTTCGGCGATCTTGTAAATGACCGGCGAAATACTATCGGTCGCGAAAACAGTTCCGTCGCCCGAGATTGTCAGATCGCCGAGGGCGTGGCCGGCATCCGGAAGAACGTATTTCTTGGTGAGTTTGCCAGTCCGAAGATCGTATTTGAATATCCCGGAACGGCCTTTGTCGGCAGGAGTAAACCCGCGCATTTGCGGGAAGGCGGACGAGCAAACCCATAGCCATCCGCGTGCTATATCCACGCGCATTCCAAGTACGCTCCACAAACCATCGGTTTCGCGGGAGAAGTCGGTCGTCTTGCCTGCTTGATCGACCGCGACGATCTTTCGCTGGTGAATGCTGCCGAGATAATAGGTTTTTGTTTTCGCGTTGTAGGCCACGCTTTCCGTGATGAGCGTCTTATCCGGGACGGAAAAGACACGGGTGCTTGCATTGACCGGGACGCTATTTTCGCTGAAGCGCTTCTGTATGGATCTGAAGCGTGCGGACGTGATCAGATCTTTGAAATCGTCGTCCCTTTCGACGGCGTACACCAAGCCCATCGCTGCCAGTATTTCAAGATTGTGGAGAGTTTTTTCAGTCTCGGCATTCTTTGCGTAAGCGCTTGCAAGGTTGTAGATAAGCCGCGGATGGTTTGGCCGTGCGGCGTTTGCCTCAAGCATGTATTTGAGGTATTCCGGGTAGGTCCTGGACTGATACGCCTTTACGGCAAGCTGTTCGGCCTGTCGCGCCGCGGCCATTTCGTCCGGGGTTTGGGCGAAAGCAGAAAGTGCGAGCAAGGCCAGCATTGACCCCGCAAATATTGTTTGTTTCATTCTCCCGGTTGGATCGCGGTCAAGTGAGTTAGTGGTAAATCGAATTCTATGATGCACCATTTAGCGGATAGGTTTCAGCGCTGAAATAAAAAAGCGTTCGGAACTCCCATGTTTGCCCTTTCAACAAGGCTTTGCTTCAATTGATAAAGAAGCCGATGGTGTGATCTAAGCCTGATATGCATACAAGTTTGCGCTCATTTATGGATCTGCTCCGACGGGAGAGTGAGATCGTCGAGATCAGTGCAGAGGTCGATCCGTATCTCGAGATCGCCGAGATACACCGACGCGTGATCGACGCGCAAGGTAAGGCATTACTTTTTAGAAACGTAAAGGGTTCAACATTTCCGGTCGTTACAAACCTATTCGGAACCAATAAACGGATCGATCTGGCGTTCGGCAAGCGCCCGCAGGAATTCGTTAAACGTGCTGTTGAAATGGCCGAGGCACTTGTTCCGCCCAGTCCGAAAAAGCTTTGGAAATATCGCGACATGGGATTGGCCGCGCTAAAGCTCGGCACAAAAAAGGTAAGCCGTGCTCCGGTAACAGAATCTCGGCAGGCCGCAGTCGATCTTGAAAAATTACCTTTGCTGCAGCTTTGGCACGAAGACGGCGGGCATTTTGTCACGCTGCCTCTTGTCTATACCGAAAGCCCAGTGACCCGTAAGCCGAATCTCGGAATGTATCGAATGCAGCGATACGACAAGACGTCGACCGGCATGCACTGGCAGATCGGCAAGGGCGGCGGTTTTCATTATTTCGAGGCTGAGAAAAGGGATCAGAAGTTGCCGGTTACGGTTTTTCTGGGCGGCCCGCCTGCGTTGATATTGTCCGCTGTGGCGCCGCTGCCCGAAGACGTACCCGAGCTGATGCTCGCATCGCTGATGGCCGGTTCCAAGATCGGAACGACTGAGAATCCGCTTGGCGGCGGCCACCGTCTGATCGCTGAGGCCGAGTTTGCATTGTGCGGTTCCGTCGCTCCGCATGAACGCAAAGCCGAAGGCCCGTTCGGCGATCATTACGGATATTATTCGCTCGAGCATGATTACCCGGTGTTTCGCGCCGACGCCGTTTTTCATCGCTGGGACGCGATATATCCGGCGACGGTTGTGGGAAAGCCGAGGCAGGAAGATTTCTTTATCGGCGATTATTTACAGGAGCTCTTATCGCCCCTGTTTCCGCTCGTGATGCCTGCCGTGCGCGATCTTTGGAGCTATGGTGAGACCGGATTTCATTCGCTTGCGGCCGCTGTCGTCCGCGAACGTTATGGACGCGAGGCTTTATCGGCAGGTTTTCGAATTCTTGGAGAAGGCCAACTGGCGCTCACAAAATTCCTGCTCTTGACCGATAAGCCGCAGGACCTGCGTGACTTCAGATCCCTTTTTGAACATATCCTTGCCCGTGTTGAATGGCACCGCGATCTTTTCGTCGTTAGCCAGACGGCGTTCGACACGCTTGATTATGCGAGCGGAAAGATCAATCACGGCAGCAAGGCGATCATGATGGGAATCGGTGTTGCAAAAAGGGAGCTTGCCCGGGAATTTCGCGGTGAATTACCAGCCGGAACGACCGCTGTCGAACCTTTCTGCGGCGGATGTATCGTGGTCCAAGGCGACGCATACGAACAGGATAAAGACCTTCCAGAGCGCCTCGCAAGAGGAGGCAAGTTAGATGAATGGCAGGTCGTTGTGCTGCACGATGACATCGCATTCGCTCGTTCGACCGAGAAGTTTCTCTGGGCCACCTGGACGCGGTTCAATCCTTCGACCGACATTTATGCAAAGGATGTCACAGTAAGGAATAATCACATAGGCTACGACGCTCCGATAGTGATAGACGCGCGGATGAAGCCCTGGTATCCGCGAGAAGTAGAAGCGAGAGATGACATTATTAAGCTCGTGGACTCGCGTTGGGGCGAATACTTCGGCAAGGATTAAGATGACATGAAGAAATGGCTTAAGCGGATCGGCGTAGCGGTCGGCGTGATCGCACTGTTGATCGCGGTGTTTTTGTCGTACGCGTACTTCATTGAGCCGCGTCGGTTCGTCGTTGTCACCGAAACGCTTGCTGTTCCGAACTGGAGCCCAAAGCTGGACGGCTTTCGCGTTGTCGCCATCGCCGATATTCACACCGGGTCGAATTACGCACCGCCCGAACGCGTTCGTTACGTCGTCGAACAAGCGAATGAGCAGAACGCGGACCTGATAATCCTGCTTGGCGATTACGTCAGCGAATCAAAATGGGACCGTGAAATGCGGAGCAGGCCGGAGGGTACCGACCGCACCGAGTTAAAAGTTCCGGTCGAGACGATCGCGGAAAGCCTGCGGGGATTAAAAGCAAAATACGGCGTATTTGCCATCATCGGTAATCATGATTGGTATCACAACGAACAAAAGATCCATCGTCTCCTTGAAGAAACTGCCGGCATAAATGTTCTCAACAACGAGATCGTTGAGATAGACACTGAAAGCGGCGAGAAGGTACGCATCTGGGGGATTGAAGATCTTTACCGCAACGGAAAAGTGCCGGCCGAAACATTCAACCTGCTCGCTGAAAAGAAAAACGTCATTGCCCTGACTCATAATCCCGATTCTTTGCTTATGGCACCCGCCGGATTTTCGCTGATGTTCAGCGGACACACGCATGGCGGGCAGCTGAACTGGCCGATATTCGGGCCGAAGGCGGTGTTTAACGATCCGCGTTTTATGGACGGACACGCAGTCGTCGATGGAAAACACGTTTACGTTACCAGCGGCGTAGGAACCAGCGTTATACCGTTCCGGTTCCGTGTTCCGCCGGAGATCGCCGTCGTAACAATGAACTCCGCGAATTAGACGGCGGTAATTATTTATTTCCTCGATGAAACGCAGGCGTCAAATACTCATCCTCACCGCACTTGTGACCATGGTCGCGCTGCTTTGTCTCGGGTACGCATATTTCATCGAGCCTCACCGGCTGGTGGTCAACCAGTTTGAGATCAAAATAAAGGGATGGAACCCGGCATTCGACGGCCTGCGGGTCGTGGCCATCTCGGACATTCACGGCGGATCTCACGGTGCGGACGAAGGCATGCTGCGGCACGTCGTAGAGAAGGCCAATGATCAAAACGCCGATTTGATGTTCCTGCTCGGTGACTTTGTTTCGCAAAAACGTGACGGCGAACTGGTTCGCGAACGTAGTTTGCGAATGGAGCCTTCTGTCATTTTCGATAATTTGCGGGGTTTGCGGGCAAAATATGGTGTTTTCGCCGTGTTGGGAAACCACGACGAATGGTATGACGGCCTTGAGATAGCGTCGGAGATCCAACGTGTCGGTTATCAGGCATTGAACCCGAGAGTAGCCGTCATCGATCTGCCCGGAGGCGAAAAGCTTCGCATTCTCGGACTGCGCGATCATACAACGATCGGCGAATGGAAACCTTATTCCGAATCCGCGAAGCGGCTGCTTGCACCGACCGAGGGACAAGGCGACGTGATCGTTTTGCAGCACAGCCCCGATGTTCTGTCGCTTATCACCGGCGACCTGAAAATATCCAATGACCTGAAAATAATGTTTGCCGGCCATACACACGGCGGCCAGGTCCGGCTGCCCGTTATCGGCGCACCGATCGTGCCTTCAGGTTTCGGGCAAAAGTTTGCCAACAGCCATGTGAAGGACGCGGGTTTGGACGTATTTGTGACGACCGGTATTGGAACCAGCATCCTTCCGTTCAGATTCATGGTCCCGCCGGAGATAGCCGTTGTCACGATCCGCACCGAATAAACGGATTCGTAAGCCGGGATTTGAAAATCGTTGTTGCGGTCCTTAACCGCCCGGATGCTGCTTCGTCCATTCGGCCCGCAAAAGAAAGCTCCCGTCGGTCACGATCCGGTCGCCAACAGTTAGTCCTTCCAGGACTACAGTGCGGCCGCCACTATCGGGTGCTGTACGGATAAAACGCAGGCGGAAAATATTCGGATCGTTCGTGGCGCCAAAGACGACTTGCCGATTATCTATTGTCTGAATTGCGGATGACGGGACGGCCGGAAGCGTTCTTTCGGCGCCGCCGGTTGAGCCGAAAGCGACATTGACATACGTCCCGATACGCAGTGCCTGTCCGGGATTGTCCAGTTCCACCCGAACTTGCGTGGTTCGCGTTTGCTGATCGATGTTCGGGTCGATATAGGTTACTCTGCCGCGGAAAAGCCGTCCGGGATACGCTTCGCTGGTAATGCTTGCACCGCCGCCCACCCGGAGCCGGATGGCGTCCTGTTCGTAAACCTGCGCGATCACCCAAACGGTCGCGAGATTCGTCACTTTCATTATCTCTTTGTTGGCTTCCACCGTCTCGCCTGCGTTTACCGAACGACTTGTTATCGTGCCGGATACGGGTGCTGCAAGGGCAATCTCGGCATTTATCTGCGAGGCAGAGCGGAGTGAAGCGACACGTTGCGGCGACAATCCGTAAACGATCAACTTCTGCCGTGTCGAAGCAAGCTCCGATTCGGCTGTTCGAAGCATTACGGCGGCACGTTCGAACTCAGCTCCGCTTACCGGATTCAAACGCGCAACCTCACGGGCACGATCGAACTGTTTTCGGGCCTCTTCGGCGTTAGCTTCTGACGTTTTAAGCCGTGTCGTCGTGTTCTCAAATTCTTCACGGCTGATCGCCCCGATCTCGAGTAAATTCACGGCTCGTTTGTGATGCTTATGGTGTTCGTCAAGTTCTGCTTCGGCAGTTTTTAGTTTGGCGGCGGCGGCATCGAGATCTCTTCGGCTGACCGGATTAAGATCGGACAGCTTTGAAGAGCGTTCGTAATTCGAGCGGGCCGTGCGAACCTCGGTTTGAAGGATCAAATAGCGCGACTGCACCGCGGCCAGTTCGTCGCTAAAGAGAACGGCAACCGTCTGGCCCTTCTTTACAAATTCGCCGAGTTCAACATTTACCTTGCGGATCACGCCGCCGATCACCGGAATCACAGGCGTTTCACCATATGCGTTTGGCTGGACCGTTCCTGTCGATGCTGCATTGGTCGATTCATTCGAAAGCGTCTCACCGACTGTTTCGATCTTTAGGCCTATTCGCGCAGCCTGCTCGGCGTCGATGGTGATCGTCTGGTCGCTGCCGATCTCGCCTGGCTGCTGATCGCCGTTTGGTTCGAAAGAAACGGTTCGGGGCGGCGGCACCGCCTGTCCGGATTCGCGCTCTCTTAGCAATAAATAAGCAATTGCAGCAACTGTAAATACACCGATGATCGCCGAGGCAATAATGACCGGTTTTCGACGCGAACGCCGTTCCGTGTGAGATTCGTGATCGCCATTCGACCGGCTAGCGTGAGCCTCTTCGTATTGTCCGGCAATGGTTTCGTTGTTTTCTTCGTTCATTTCGTTATCAATTCGGGAGCATTGGCAGCCCGCATTATCTCGACTTTGGCCAGGTAGACCGCTAGCTGCGATGCGATAAACTCGTTCTCAATATCCAAATATCGACGCTGTTCAACGAGGTATTCGATCAGATTTCGCGCCCCGAACTCGTATGTTTGCCGCACGACCTCCAGATTCGCGTTCGCCTGCGACTGTGCTCCGACACGAAAGATCTCCATCGCCCGCGCCGAGCTTTCATAACGCGCAAAGGCGGAAGCTACCTCGCGTCGGACGACAAGCTCCGCAAACTGGCGTCGCTTTGCCGCCGCATCCGCATCCGCGACTGCCGCCTCGATCGCTCCCTGTTTCGCGTTTCGCACAGGCAGCTCGAATGTCACCCCCACCCGAACAGAATTGAAAACACTGTGAACGGGCACGAGATCACCGTTCAGGTTGAGTCCGCGAACCGGAAAACCCATATCATTTCGCAAATAGTCGGCTGAGATCCTCGCATCGATCCGTCCGCCCGCTTTTGCGTTTTCTATCTGAGCATCCGCGAGACTTTCCGCTGCTCTAAAAGCAAGCAGATCGGGCCGCGTGTCCAAGGCGTGCCGGATAGCGTCGGCGACCGGCATCGGTTTTGCGAACAGTCCATCAAAGCTCCCCTTCAGCCGCAATTGTTCCTCGGGCCCCATTCCCAACATGTTCTTTAACTCGAAGAACGCAATCTCTGTTTTACCTGACTCGGTCTCCCGCATCGAGCGCAATCGGTTTACCTCAACGGCCGTCATGCCTTCGTCAAGAGGGGCGATCTTGCCTTCGGTAACGCGGGCCTGTATAAGCCGGAACCCCTGTAACGCTGACTGAATCAGGCCGTCAATGACGTTTAACTTGAGTGTTTGCGCCAATGCTTCACCAAATTTCGTTCGAACGTCGGCTGCAAGCACGCGTTCGCTGTTGGCAACCTGATCTTCACGGAGTCGAAGCTCGGCCTCGGCAACATTGACGCGAGCTTTTCGCCGTCCGCCAAGTTCGAGCGGAAGGCCGACGCCGATCATTGTTTCGTTGTCGGGCCCGCCAATTTGTTCGCGGCGATTGAATTCAACACCCGGATTTGGCTTTAGCCGCGCCTGCCGGAGCATTCCTCGGGCCACATCAATCTCTTTGCGCACCGCTGCAAGCTCATCGTTGTTCTCGAGCGCGATCCGGACGGCTTCATCTGCGGTCACTCCGCCGATCTGATCGATGTGCCGGGTCTGTGTCAACGATCCTGCCGGGACGAGATCGGGCAATTGAGCGCTAACCGACATTGCTGTGCAGGTGAACAAGATCGCGACAATCCAGAAGTTTTGCTTTGTTTTCGGAAATACCATTTCTTTTTACCGCAATCAATGCTCGTGCATTTCTACGTTCTTCCCCTTTGGCCCGACGCCTTCGAGATGGACCAGTTGTGCTCCATGGTGCCCGGCGATCGCAACCGTTACCGAGCCGGCGGCCAATAAGATCATCACTACTGCCTCTGACCACCATTTTTGTTTTGTAAACAATTGCGAAACAAATTTTGCTGCTAACGCCCCAAGGGCGATCCACCATGTATAATCGGCAAATTGTTCGTGCTCGAGAAAAATTTCCGCCGCTCGACCGGACAGACCTGTGGCGTGGGCGTGAAAAACATTCGAAGCAAGCCAGACAAAGATCGCAGCCGCTATAAGCAGAAGAAAGACCGCCCAGCCGAATTCGCGTTTGAAAAAAAAGAACGAAAGGACCTGGAACGCAGCTGCCGTCATGAGCAGAACGATAGGAAAATGAACGACGAGCGGATGATAATTAGGGAACTCATTCACTGGCATATCACTCTCAACAATCGCGGCCTGTGGTGTTTGTATTTCATTCGACGACGTGGCTGCCGGTGACGGCGTCGGCGTTGGGTGAGCGTTTCTTTCATGTGCCAGTGCCGTTACTGTGAATAGGACGAATAGTGTCGCGATCACGGTCGAAGCAAATACCCATTGTCGTTTCGCGTTCATATCATTTCTCCATTTTGTGACTGCGAACGGTTGTCCTGAGAACACTATTTCCCGTTTTCAAGGTCCTTTATTAATGCCTTCATCTCTTCTATCTCGCGCCGCTGAGCTTCGATGATGCCATCGGCGAGTTTGCGAACACGGGGATCTGAAATGTGGGCCCGTTCGCTGGTAAGTATCGCGATCGAATGATGTGGGATCATCGCCTTCATATAAGAAACGTCCTCGACGGTCTCCTGGCTGCGAACGAGCCACAACGCCCCCGCAAAAACTATCACGCTGCCTAGCAATATCGCCGTATTGACCCGCCAGTCTTTGTACATATTGAGCATAAACAGCAGCATGATGACCGCCATCGTGGCGCCCATTACGACCGCCATATAAGCGCGAGTCTCGCTGAAAAACACGTGGTCAAACGCGTAGGTGTTCAAATACATCAGGATCATCATCACGATAGTGGATGTCGCGATCATTGCTCCGAATTTTGCATAGTGTTTCATAATTATCCCCCCTGGTTCTGTTCTATTGTTTTGCTCACAGCTTCTACGATCTCTTTCTAATTTGATCGTTTTTCTAACTTCTTCTCGTGTATCCAATAAAAGATCACGGGCGTTACGATCAAGACGTGCAGCAGGCTCGAAACCATGCCTCCGAGGACGGGGGTTGCGAGCGGTTTCATTACTTCGGAACCGGCGCTCGTGCTCCACATAATCGGCAAAAGCCCGGCGACGACGGTTGTGACGGTCATGACTTTTGGCCGAAGGCGAAGCAATGCCCCATCCCTTACAGCTTCGAGCAATTCACCTTTTGTCAGATCACGGCCGATCTCGTCGTGTTTTTTTGCGACTGCTTCGTTGAGATAGATGACCATAACCACACCGGTCTGAACCGCTGTCCCGAACAGAGCTATAAAGCCTACCCAAACGGCCACCGAAAAGTTAAAGCCGAGCAGCCAGACAAGATAAACTCCGCCGGTCAATGCAAACGGCACGGCCATCAGAACGTGCGCGGCTTCAATAGCTGAGTGATAGGTCAGATAAAGCAATCCGAAAATGATAAGCAAAACGATAGGGACAACGATCAACAAACGAGCTTTAGCGCGTTTTTGATTCTCATACTGGCCGCTCCAGGCAAAATAATATCCGGCCGGCAATTGTACCTGGCTGGTGATGGCCGCCTGGGCCTCATCGACAAATGAGCCGACATCACGCCCGCGAACGTTCAGCAAAACAGTGCCGCGCAAAAGGCCGTTCTCGCTCGAGATCATTGTCGGACCCTGGACCGTCTTGATGTTTGTCAACGCGGAGAGTGGAATTGTCGCGCCGCCCGGCGTCATCATCGGCAACTGGCCGAGGGCTTCGGGACTGCCGCGAAACTGCGGCGCGTAACGCACACGAACGGGGAAACGCTGCCGCCCTTCGATGGTTACGGCAAGATTGCTTTCACCGATGCCTTTCTCGACGGCCTCCTGGATCATCGCAACGTCTATGCCGTACCGGGCTGCTGCCTGCCGGTCGATGTCGATGTCGATGTATGGCGACCCGCCGATCTGTTCGGGATAAACATCGGCAGCCCCGCGGATCGTTTTAACGGTTTCGGCGATCTGCTGCGAGAGAGTTTCCAGCGTTTTGAGATCGTCGCCAAAAACCTTGATGCCGACCTGCGAGCGAATACCGGTCGATAGCATCTCGATCCGGTTTATTATCGGCTGGGTCCAGATGTTCGTCACGCCGGGCATCCGAAGGGCGTCGTCGAACTCGGCGATCAGTTTGTCGCGGGTCATTCCGGCGCGCCACTCCGATTCCGGCTTTAAGTGAATGATCGTCTCATTCATATTCACCGGTGCAGGGTCGGTCGATGTTGCGGCCCGGCCCGCCTTGCCGACCGCCCACGCGACCTCGGGGAATTCCATTAGCATCGAGTCCTGCCTTGCCATTATCTTAAGCGCCTCATCGATCGAGATCGCCGGGTCCGTGATCGGCATATACATGACATCGCCCTCATTAAGCGGCGGCATAAATTCATTACCGATCCCGGTTGCAAGAAATATCGCACCGAGAAATAAGACCAACGCGATCGAGATCGTTGCGACGCGGTTGCGAAGGGCGAGCATCAAAACCGGCTCATAGAGCCGCCGCAGAAAACGCATTACAGGATTGTCGCTTTCCTTGTGGACCTTTCCGCCAAGCAAGTATGTACAAAGCACCGGAACCAGCGTCACAGCGATGATGGTCGCGCCAACCATCGCAAAGGTTTTGGTGAATGCAAGCGGATGAAACAACTTCCCTTCCTGTCCCGTCAGGGCGAAGACGGGTATGAACGCGAGAATAATTATTGCCATCGAAAAGAAAACCGGGCGGCCGACAAGCTTTGTCGATTCGAGCACGGCTTCCCACACGGCCTGCCGGTCTTTAGTGTCGATCTGGTTTTTCTCGATAAACCGAAACGCATTTTCGGTCACAACTATTCCCGCATCGACGAGCACGCCGATCGCGATAGCTATTCCGGCCAGCGACATCAGGTTGGAGCTGATGCCCATGAAGTGCATAAACAGGAACGACATCAGCACGGCCAGCGGCAGCGGGATCGTCACGATCAATATCGACCGGAAATGTGCGAGGAAGAGAATATGTGCGAGTGTGACGAGGATGAGTTCTTCGATCAACGCGGTCTTGAGCGTTGAAGTAGCTCGGTTAATTATCTGCGTGCGGTCGTAAAAGGGAACTATTGTCACGCCGGCGGGCAGCCCGGCCTCAAGCGTCTTGATCCGCTCCTTTACGGCGTTGATAACTTCCAGCGTATTCACGCCGTAACGCGCAATGACCACGCCGCCGACGGCTTCCTTGCCGTTCTTATCGAGAGCGCCTGTGCGGAACGCATTTCCGAGTTTTACCTCGGCAACATTCCGCACGTAGATGGGCGTTCCGCCATTTGAACCGATGACGACATTTTCGACATCGGCGACCGATTCGATCAGCCCGACCCCGCGAACGACCGACCATTGCCCGGCCTGCTCGACCACATTGCCGCCGACGTTATTATTCGAACGCTGTATCGCCTCGACGACGACCGAAAGCGGAATGTTCAACCCGCGAAGCTTGTTCGGATCGACATCGACCTGATATTGCTGCACGTATCCGCCGACCGATGCGACCTCGGCCACGCCGGGAACGGAGTTTAGCTGGTAACGAACAAACCAATCCTGGACCGAACGCAGATCGCGCAGGCTCATCGAATCGCTTTCAAGCGTGTACCAAAAGACCTGGCCGACACCGGTGGCATCGGGCCCGAGCGTGGGCGTGACGCCTTCGGGCAGGTCTTTTGTAACAAGATTCAGACGTTCGAGTATCCGCGTCCGTGCCCAGTAGAGCTCGATGTCGTCCTCAAAGATCACGTTTATCATCGAAAAGCCGAACGCCGAGCTCGCACGCACGACGCGAACTCCGGGCAAGCCCTGAAGGTTTGTAACCAGCGGGTACGTTACCTGGTCTTCAACCTCCTGCGGCGAACGGCCGGACCAATCCGTGAACACGATCACCTGATTGTCGGACAGGTCGGGGATCGCATCGATGGGCGTACGCACAAGCGCCCAATAGCCCGCCGCCGCGATGCCGATGTACATCACGATAACGATGCCGCGATTCCTGAGCGACCATTCGATGAGCTTATGGATCATATCTTCCTCGTCGGACCGGAGCCTTCGTCGGACCGCAAGCGTCCAGCTTGCACGAGCACGAAGTGCGAAAGCGACCGGAAAATCTGCGCAACACCGGGATCCGGTTCACGCTGCTTACGCAGCGTTGCAAGCGGGACGCTTTCGGTCCGACGAATTATCTTGCCGTAACGGGAAGCGTCGTCTTGCCGCTGCCTTTATCGCCTTCATAGCTTATCTGGGCCTGCCATTCGCCTTTCATTTCTAAATTGACCTTGCCTTTATAAACTCCCGGCACTGACGTTGTCGCGAAGGTCGCCGCGTTGTTCATCTGGGCCATGCTTCCCATCGCGGGCATCTGGAAATTGAGCGCGGCGGCCTTCACCATGCCGACATCGACGGCTTTGCCCGAAGGATCGGTGAACGAGAGGAATATTTCCTGCTCTCCGTTTTTCAACGTGCCCGACTCGCTCGAAATCGTCACCATCATGCCATCGCCGATGGGGCCGCTCTTTATCGGCTTGCCGGGAACCGGGTTTTCGGCGGTCGGCTGCACACCCGAAGTGCATGCGCCGAGCAAAATGACGGCGGCGGTCAGTGAAATAAGGGCTGTAAATAGAATTATCTTTCTCATAGTTGTGTCTCCTCGATAGAATTTGACCAAAAGTCAACGGGCCCGGGCGCGGAAAAATGCGCCTGGACGGGCGCAAAATGCCCGCAGCAAGGCGCAATACGGCTGTGGAATTAGATCAGGAACGAATGATACTGGAGATATTTGGGATGGAGCTTTTTAGGAACGACGACGCGCTCGATAAAAGATGGAACTTTCAGAGCAGCGGTTCGATATTCAAATAAGTCGGCGATCTGAGCCGAAATATTATCCCGGACAACTACGGCGGACGGCGACATGTTAAATGAGGACGACGATGTCGGAGCAGTATCGGAGCAGTTCAACAGGCAGCAAAGATTCGCCGCTTTCATTTCCGGCGCATGTCCTTTTTCTTTCGCCTTGTCGCAGCATTTCGACATTCCCGGTTTTTCCGCATGCAGCGGCATCCCCGCCAGCACGCCGCCGGCGACCGCGAAAACAAGGAATAATGATGTAATGAACTTCTTCATCGTCCGTTTTACTATATGGAAATATATCAAATATTGTCAATCTTATTCCGCTTTCGGTGCCGGGTTCCGAATCCGGAGGCATAGTGCATAGGCTTTTGTGAACGCGGATTTGGCGGATCGGGCGGAAAAACACAAATATTAGAAAGATCAGCGCAAATCCGCCTGATCCGCTTGATCCGCGTTCAATAACATTTCTGATTACCGTGTCCGTTGCGCCTATCTCAGCATACCGCGTACTTTCTCAAGGTCGCCGTCGTTCTTTGCGGGCTTTAGGCCGAGTATCTTGCACATCAATTCATAAACATGTATGTTCTCGAACGGTTCTGCGACGAAACCTTTCTTGAAGGCTGAGCCGTGGGCGATGAATGTCGCCTGCATTTCCTGGTATTTGTTGTCGTAACCGTGTGCGCCGCGTGGGCGGTCCTTTTCATCTATGTCCGAGTACCATTCGTCATAGCGTTTGTGGCTTGTGGTCATCCATCCCATCTCGGACGAACACACGATCGGGGCAACGCGTTTGCCGTCATTGTAATGAAGCCGGGCAGGAATTTCGCCTTTCATCCAGCATGTGACGTGCGGCAGGGCTTTGATCTTTGAATATATCTCTTCGGTCTTTCCGGCGTTGGGAAATATCTGCACGATCTCGTTCGTCCACAGGATCTGTTCGGCGAGGTCAAAGTCGAAGTGGTCGTCGAGGAAAGTAGTTTGGTTCAAATAATACGGCGCCATGCCGTGATCGGACACAATGATGAGGTTCACGGTTTGATCGAGCCCGCGTATGCGTAAACCCGCCATCAGGCGCTCTATATAACCGTCAACTTCCAACACCGCATACCTTGTTTCTTCAGATTCGGGCCCGAACTCGTGTGCAACGTCGTCAACCGTGCTGAAATACATCGAGATCATCGTCGGGCGTTTATCGGCCGCGAGGTCAAGATAGCCGAGCACCTTGTCAACCCGCATTATGTTCGGGACGCGGCCGTTGTATGCACGCCATTGTGTCGGCGAAACTCCGTCGATCGCCGTCTCGGAACCTACAAAGAAATAACTTGCCGCACGCTGTCCCTGCTTTTCCGCCGTGACCCAGACGGGTTCGCCTAGCCACCAACGCGGATCCTGCACTTCGGAACGCTTCGACATCGAAAAGACGCGGCCGAAATCGTAAACATTGTTCTCGACAATCCCGTGGTTCTGCGGATACAGCCCAGTGGCGATGGTGTAATGGTTAGGAAACGTCTTGGTCGGAAACGACGGGATCATCCATTTCGCCCGCACGCCCGCACGCGCGAGTTTGGTTAGCGTCGGCGGCTTATACTTATCAAAAAAATCGTATCTAAAGCCGTCAAGCGACATAAGAATGACGGTCGGTTTGAGTGCAGCGGCCTTATTCTGCGTCAATATGGCCGACGGCAAGGTGAAGACAGCCACCAGCACGGCGAGGATAGCGTAGATGGATCGGTCTACTCGTCTCATATTTGTGTTGGGTGTTTACGGCGCCTATTATAACGTCTTACGAGGAAAACGGGCAGCCACGGCAATTCTAGATCTTGGGCATTAACCGGAAAGAAGAAGCTTTCCGCAGAAACACACCGGCTTAATGGCTGTTTACGTTGACAATCTTCGCGATTACGGCTGGCACCGCGGGCCTTCGTGTCATTTGATCGCGGATTCGGTCGAGGAATTGATCGACTTCGCCGAACAAATGGGGCTTCGCCGCGAATGGTTTCAGCCGAAAAGCTCGCCGCATTTTGATCTGACCGCCGCGGCACGTGAAGTTGCGGTGGAAAGCGGAGCGATCGAGATCGATCAACGCCAGTTGGTAAAAAAGTTGCGTGAAATTCGCGAAAAGGCTTTACAATCCAGGATTGATATTCGTTTTTGACCGAGGTGTTCTTATGACCAAGCTTTACGCACTTCTGCTATGGCTCTTCGTTCTTTCGTTCATCACCGCCTGCGACCCTCAGAGCGGGATGACGAAGAAGGGCCTTGAGAAATACAACCCGTCGCCGACGCCTGAAATAAAGAAGCAGGTCGAAGAACCGATCGATCCGGCCGATGTGATAAATGTCGAGACCGCCGAGCCGGGGCCGACGATCATAGTAAACCGGGCCACGGGCAAAAAACCTGTTAACTGTGCCAAATACAACAACGTCACGGTCAACGGCGACGGCTACGAGGTCAACATAAAAGGCGTCTGCAAACAGTTGATGGTCAACGGCGACAAAAATAAGATCGTTGCGGTCGCCATCTCGGAGATTATCCTCAACGGCGTAGCGAACAGCGTCGAGTATTCGAAATACGCCAACGGCAAAAAACCGTTCGTGACCGAGAACGCCCCCGGAAACACGATCGAAAAAGCCGCCCCACCTGAAAACGGGAATCGAAGGCCGCGAATTAGTCGCGGATCAATACTAAAAGCGCGAACATTCTTATATTCGGCTCTCGTCGGACCGCAAGCGTCCCGCTTGCATGAGCACGAAGTGCGAAAGCGGCCGGAAGATGTGTACAACGCTGGCATCCTCGGTTCACGCCGCTTACACAGCGCCGCAAGCGGGACGCTTGCGGTCTGACTAGGTTTTGCTTAAACCGGCGCGGGCTTCTTCAATTTTACGGGTTCACGGTCGTGGTCGCGATGTTCGAGAATTGTGTGGGTTTGTTGTTTTTTAGTAGCGCAACGCGGACCGGAGGCCCGCGCGTGAGCAAGGGGCGTTTTGCTCATCGTTGGATGTTACGCCCTTGCTAACGCGCGGGCTTCTGCAGTAGAAGAGTTCAATCCAGCTTTCGGCGTTTGAGTTCTTTGGCGATCAGTTCTAATTCGCGGCTTACCTGGCCGGCGGCCGATGAGTTTTCCTGGGCGCGGCGGATCAAATAGGGGATCGCGTCCTTTACCGGGCCGTAGGGAACGTACTTTGAGACGTTGTAGCCTTTCTTGGCCAGCACGTAGGAGAGGTTGTCGCTCATTCCGTAAAGCTGTGAGAAGTTGATGTGCTTGTGATCGGCGGCAAGCTCGCGGTCGTGCATTTTCTTTGCAAGGTATTGGGTGCTTTTTTCGTTGTGCGTGCCGGCAACAAAGGCTATTTCGTCGATGTGGTCGAGGCAGTAATCGACGGCGGCATTGTAATCGCGGTCGGTGGATTCTTTGTCCGGGTGGATCGGCGATGGATAATCTTTCTCGGCCGCCCGTTCGCGTTCCTTTTCCATATAAGCTCCGCGGACAAGCTTTACAGCGAGGATATACCCGTCGGCTTTTGCTTGTTTTCGCGCCTCTCTGAGGAATTGGAGGCGGTCGGTGCGGTAAAGCTGGATCGTGTTATAGACGATCGGCGTTTCAAGGTTGTACCGCTCCATCATCTCGGTCGCGAGGCGGTCGATGGCGTCCTGTATCCAGGACTCTTCCGCGTCAATAAACACCGGCTGGCCGATGGAATAGGCATATTCGCAGATCTCGTTAACGCGGCTGTTCAGGTGTTCACATTTTGTCTGGCTTTTTGCATCTAGTTTTTTTCTTGCACTCAATCGTTCAAGCGTTCCCAGCGGCGCGATGCCCGAAACCTTGAATACCGCGAAGGGAATATTCTCGTCGTCCTTGGCGCGTTTTATCGTGCGGATGATCTCTTCCTTGGTATGGTCGAAGTCGTCTTCACTCGACTTTCCCTCGATCGAATAATCCAGGATCGTGCCGATGCGGGCCGCCCCCAGTTTGTTTATCACGTCTTCGCATTCTTCGATCGTCTCGCCCCCGCAAAATTGTTCGAAGATAGTCGATTTAATAAGGCCTTCGACCGGCAGGCCCAGCGACAAGGCCAATTTTGCCGAACGCGTTCCGACCGCATTTAGAAAAGGCGAGTTCAGCAGCCTGAAGATGCGGTACTTTTCCTTAAGTTCCGAGTCGGATTTGTCGGCAAAGGCAGTTGCCGTGTCCTGAAAGTCCAGCTTGAAGTCGCTCATAAAGGCGAGATTCTACCACAGAGCACACAGAGTGCACAGAGGACAGAAACGCCGACCGTTTTAGGGTTCGAATTGTGCGGACGCCAATTTTCCCGTATCATTTCTTTTTCCTCAGTGGCCCTGTGTGCTCTGTGGTGAACTAATTATATGAGCAAAGCACTTCCGAAAAGATCGGAAAATTATTCCGAGTGGTATAACGAGATCGTTAAACGGGCCGGCCTGGCCGAGAATTCCGCCGTTCGCGGCTGTATGGTGATAAAACCATACGGCTTCGCGATCTGGGAAAAGATGCAGCGGGCATTGGACGATATGTTCAAGGCTACGGGCCATCAGAACGCGTACTTCCCCCTGTTCGTGCCGAAATCCTTCCTCGAAAAGGAAGAAGAGCACGCCGAGGGCTTTGCAAAAGAGTGCGCGGTCGTCACGCACTATCGCCTGAAATCGAATCCGGACGGCAAAGGTCTAATGGTCGATCCTGAGGCGAAACTTGAAGAGGAATTGATCATCCGTCCGACATCGGAAACGGTCATCTGGAACGCATATAAAGGTTGGATCCAGTCATGGCGGGATCTGCCGATCCTTGTTAATCAATGGTGCAATATCGTGCGGTGGGAAATGCGTACGCGGATCTTCCTTCGGACGGCCGAGTTCCTGTGGCAGGAAGGCCACACGGCACACGAAACCGAGAAAGAAGCGGTGGCAGAAACCGAACAGATGCTCGGCGTTTACGCTGACTTTGTCGAAAATTGGATGGCCTTGCCGGTCGTGCAGGGCGTTAAGACTCCGAGCGAAAGGTTTGCCGGGGCGATCGAAACCTACTGCATCGAAGGCATGATGCAGGACGGAAAAGCCCTCCAATGCGGCACCTCGCATTTTCTCGGGCAGAATTTTTCCAAGGCCTTCGAAGTTAAATTCGTAAATAAAGAAAACCAGCTCGACTATCCGTGGGCAACAAGCTGGGGCGTTTCGACCCGTCTGATGGGCGCGCTCATAATGGCCCACTCCGACGACAAAGGGCTGGTGCTGCCGCCGAAGCTCGCGCCGATCCAGGTGGTCATTGTACCTATCTACAAGACACCCGAAGATCTTGCGAAAATTTCCGAAAAGGTGGATCCGATCTTCGAAGCGTTAAAGGCGGCCGGTATTTCGGTCAAGTACGATGACAGCGACAATCAGCGTTCAGGCTGGAAGTTTGCGGAATACGAACTTCGCGGCGTCCCTGTCCGTCTTGGCCTCGGGATGCGCGACATCGAGAATGGCACCATCGAAGTTGCCCGCCGCGACACCCTCACAAAGGAATCCGTCGCGATCGATAGCGTAGTTGAGACCGTCCAAATAGTACTGGAGCAAATGCAGGAGGCGATCTTCCAAAACGCGCTCCGTTTTCGCGAGGAAAACACGCTTCTTATTGACACGTGGGACGACTTCAAGATCCAGCTCGAAAAAGGCGGCTTTATCATGGCCCACTGGGACGGCACCGCCGAAACTGAGGAAAAGATAAAGGAAGAAACCAAAGCCACCATCCGCTGCATCCCGCTCAATTCGATAGAAGAAATGGGCAAATGCGTATATTCGGGCAAGGATTCGGCGAAACGTGTTGTATTTGCAAGGGCTTACTAGCTTGCTTCATTTATGAACCTTCGACGTTGGCTACGGTGAGGAACAATTTGCTTGCATTCGAACACCGAGCGGGCGGATAATCGCTAATACGGAGGTTTGAACATGAAGATATCAACTGCCTTTCTTGCGCTATTTACGTTGGGCATTAACGTTTTTGCTCAGGACCCTTCAACGGCAATCACCACAAAAAAACTTCCTGATTCCCAAACGTCCGCACCGGTTTTCTGGACGCGCTACAAGATCGCGACGGAAGATATTTCTATCGAACTGCCAAAAATGCCGGTGCGCATCGACAGCGAAGATGCCTGTCGACAGGAGAAGAGCTCGGTGTTTCACGCATACGCGGAAAACGCCGTTTATGAATTCAGGTTTGTGGTTAAACGACGCGAAAAAGTGCCCGACTTTTGTCCAAAAAGCTCCGGCTTTGGCCCGGAAAACATGACGGCCCGACTAAACGCTTTGCGGCAAACAAGTCCGGGAACCGAAACCGCCGAACGGGTAAATTTCAAAGAAGCGAAGCTGTTCACGTGGGAAACGGACGATAAAACGACATCTCGCTGGCTCGTCACCGACCCCGATGACAACAGTTGGGTCGAGGTTGCCGTCATCCGTCGCAACGACGTCGAGGGAAACGAAGCAAAATTTCTTAACTCGCTCCAGTTTACTTCCGCTAGTGGCACCGAGATCGGCAAGGGCGCAGACGTAACGATCGGCGATGTCGGCTTGGCAACTCAGGCCGGCCTCGATGCGGGCAAAGATAAGGCGATCGACAACGCCCTTTCGATAGTCTCAACACCAAGGGCGAAGTACACCGAGGCCGCAAGACGGGCCTCCAATCAGGGTTCGGTCCAAGTACGCGTGACACTTTTGGCAAACGGAGGTGTAGGTATGGTACAGGTTGTCAAAGGCCTGGAAAACGGGCTGAACGAACAGGCAGTAGAAGCGGCGCGCAAGCTGGTGTTTTTGCCAAAACGCGTGAACGGTATTCCTGTAACCGTTGTCAAGACCATGGAGTATAGCTTCTCCATCTACTGATTGAAATTGTGTGTATCGAACAAGATCACGCAGAAAAAAGTAAAAAAAGGTGCGTCACGCCTTGGATGGTTCTTCGGGCCATACCTCGTCCGGGCTTGCCGGTTCGGGTTGGTCGGGCGTTAGATTGTCGGTTGAAACTTCAGCGAGGATGAAATTCTCCGGCGGCACCGGGTCGCCGAACAGGCGGCGGAGCATGGCGAGTTGACCGGCGTGGGTCATGGCGTCCGAAAAAGGACCCTGAAGAAGCCGCTCGGGCGTCATAGGTTCGAGAAACGCGTCTTCAGCTTCGAGATGCGCCGCCAGCGTCGCGAGCATATCGTGAAATCGCTTGATCTCGTCGTCAAGTGTCGGCAGCGGTTCCGGCCGGTACTTGCCGCCGATAAAGAACGTACGCGAGTAGCCAAGCACGCTCGTCATATGCCGGATAAGTTCTGCCGGCGTACGAGTTTGGTTTCCGGCTGCAAATTCGCCGAACTCCGGCGGGCTACCCCGCAGAGCTTTCTGTGTCCGGTATGCGAGGGCGGCAAGAAAGTGCATCAAGATATCTCTCTTTTCGTCCATTTCCACATCATAAACTGAAAATGGACTTGTATGAAACGCTGTCAAGCCCGCGGAGCCTCATTCAGTTCCGTACATAAACAGAAATAAGGCCTTCCGAACGCCCAGGCTTCGACAAAATTCAGACTTTTCCTTTGATTACGGCGTCTAACTGGTGTGAGGCAAAGAGGTTTCACGTTTTAATGGAGTAAGCGGGTAAAATGCTCGTGTTTGGCGGGTAGTTACACGATCGAATGTTTATCAATTTGACGGATGAACAGCTTGTCGAACTTGCCGTATCGACGGATCAGGAAGCGTTCGGCGAGATCGTAAGGAGATGGGAACGCAAGATTTTCGCGCTCTGTTTTGGAATGCTCGCGCGCGAGGACGAGGCTCGCGACGCGGCCCAGGAAACATTTATCGCTGCGTACAGGAATCTGGCTAAATTCCGCGGCGAGGCAAAAGTTTCATCGTGGCTGCACAGGATAGCGGTCAACCAGTGTTTGACAACAAAAAGGCGTGCAAAGACGCGTTCGGAAGATTTTCTTGACGAAGAAAAAAACGAAGAAGAACGTTACTTCATCGCTCCCGAAAGAACATCGCCTTCGAGGACGACCGAGGCCAACGAACGGCTGACGCTTGTCAGGCAGGCCGTCACATCGCTTCCGTCCGACTTGCGGCAGGTGATCGTTATGAAGGAATTTGAGGAAATGACATTCCAGGAAATATCCGAAACGCTCGAGGTGCCGCTTAGCACAGTTAAGAGCCGACTTTACACCGCATTAAAACAGTTGAAGATGAAGCTTGAGCGAGTGCCGCTTGAGATCGCTTGAGGATCGCCATGAATAATAACGCAAAGATACATAATGCATCCTGCTCTTCCTCGGAGGAATCGGTCGCGTATCTATACGATGAGTTGAGCGCGGAGGCCAGGACGTCATTCGAAACGCATCTGGCGGAATGCGATAAATGCACGGGCGAATTTGCCGATCTGTCGTTCGCCCGCCTGAATGTTTACGAGTGGCACCGCGACGAGTTTGCCGAAATGGCAACGCCCCGGATCGTTGTCCCATACGCCGGGGCCGCGAAGATCTCATGGGTGGACAGCGTTCGTGCGTTCTTTGCATCGCCCGGGCAATGGGCGGCGGCGGGTTCTTTCGCTGTAATTGCGGTCGCGTTTGGGGTATGGATGGTCTTGCCCACAGGAACTGAAGTCGCTTCTGTCAGTGTTCCGCAGCCCGGTTTTTCAACTGAGAAACCCGTATCGGCAAATATTGAAGAACCACGGGCAGCAAACGTCGTCGCCGTTGATAAAGGGTCAACGGATTCGGAAGGACAGCATCCTGCCGATGAGGCAGTGGAGAACCGCGCCATCAAAACCACGCCGCCAAAGGTGGTAAAGGCCCCGGCCACGAGGGCGGTAAAGACTTCGCGTAATGAGCTAAAGGCCGTTCAGGCCACCCAAAAAACCGCACCAAGATTGAATGATTTTGAGGACGAGGACGATAACACGCTGCGGTTAGGCGATCTGCTCGCCGAAGTGGATTCGCGCAATTAAAAGTTGAGATTGGAAATGTTTAAGACAAATTACCCCAAGAGTTTATTCTTAGCTATCACTATTTTTGGCGTCGCGGCCATCGCTTATTCACAGGGCCAGCGTCCTGCAGGGCCCCCTCAGGAAACACGTTTCGGTCAAGCCGGACAGCCCGGCGGGCCGCGGCCAAATCTGATGCGCGAACTTGGCCTTTCGCCCGAACAGATCCGTTCGATCCGGCTCCTTAACCAGGAGCGAAAGCCGGCCGAACGAATCGCCCGCAAGCGTTTTCAGGATGCGAACCGCGCCTTGAATCAAGCCATATACGCCGATTCGGTTGACGATGTCGAATATCGGGCAAGGCTGGTCGAATTTCAGACCGCGCAGGCGGAACTTGCCCGGATAAAGTTTTCGAACGAATTGGCGGTACGCAAGCTCCTCACGCCCGACCAATTGTTAAAGTTTCGAGAACTTCGCAGGCGTTTTGCTGAAGACCGCGAAGATAAGCCGGAAACCGACGGCCCTCAAGGCCCGACCCGGCCGGCCCTTGAACGCCTTCGCCGAAATCAGCCCCGAGTAAACTAGACTTACTTTTGAAGATTTCTAACCACGAAATCGCACAAGAAGCACTAAAGGTTGGTAAAACATCGTGCTTTAGTGATAATTTGTGTAATTTCGTGGTTTGTTCTTGATGCGGAAGCCTGACCGTTAGGAAGGCGTGGTGTTCAAGATCGGGGATCAACCTTGCTTGCGCGCTAGCTTTAGGAAAGATTTCCTGCGCGCGCCGCTGCAAAGAATGATGAACACGAGCCCATTGTTTGTCGAAACCGCCGCTTCGTTGTAACCTTTTCCCAACCAGGTTTTACGCGAACCAGTTACCGATCGGCGAATGAATCCAATAACAAAGTTCCTATTCGAGCTTCAGGAGGTCAGCCTGCTTTTGTGGGGCGTCGTTACGGGCATATTCCGAAAGCCGAGATATTTTGACGAGATAATAAAGCAAATGGATCTGATCGGAGTGGGTTCGCTGCCGATCGTGCTGCTGACCGGCTTCTTTACTGGCGGCGTACTTGTTCTCCAAACCTTCCCAACACTCCAGTATTACGGCATTCACAACGAAACCGGGCGATCCGTAGCCGTATCGCTTATTCGCGAACTAGGGCCTGTGCTGACTGCTTTAATGGTGTCAGGCCGGATCGGCGCCGCTATCTCCGCCGAGCTTGGTTCGATGGTCGTTTCGCAGCAGATAGATGCAATGCGGGCACTGGGTACGAGTCCGCTAAAAAAACTGGTCGCGCCGCGCGTGATCGCTCTTATTGTTATGCTTCCGCTTTTGACAGTGGCAGCGGATATCTTTGGAATAATAGGCGGCGGCACGATCGCGTCGTACATATTTAATCAGGACCAGAATGTTTTTATCACATCGGTTCGTAACGGGATCACGTCGAACGACCTCATCGGCGGGCTGATCAAGCCGTTTTTTTTCGGAATGGTAATTGGCGGCATTTCGTGTCATAAAGGTCTGTCAACAACCGGCGGCACGGTCGGCGTCGGGCTTTCTACCATCAACGCGGTAGTTTTGTCATCTATCTGGGTTATCATCTTCGACTTCTTCCTGGCGAAGGCGATTCAGTCTATTCTCGGGGTCGGGATCATTTAAGAGGAATGGCCTTAGCTGAAACAGAATTGCGTGAGCCGGCGGAAGGCGAGGAACTCGAGCAGTACGACCTCGAGAATGCCGTCGATGAACCGGACCGGGTCGTCGCGGGCATAGAGTTCCGCGACGTCTATCTTTCGTTCGATGACCGGACGATCTTGAACGGCATCAGCTTTACGGTCCGGCGGGGCGAAACGAAAGTGATTCTCGGACGCAGCGGCGGCGGTAAATCGACCATCATCCGTCTCATTCTTGGCTTGTTGAAGCCGGATGCGGGCCGGATAGTGATCGATGGCGAAGATATTACCTCTTACTCCGAACAAGAGATGATGCCCGTCCGCCAGAAGATCGGGATGGTCTTCCAGGAAGGGGCGCTGTTCGATTCCCTCTCAGTTTATGAGAATGTCGCATACCGGCTTAGGGAACAGGGAGTCGAAGAAGAAGAGATCGATCAGGAGGTCCACCGGATGCTCCAGTTTGTCGCACTTGAGGATGCGATAGATAAAGTGCCGATCGAGCTTTCGGGCGGTATGCGGCGCCGTGTCGGGATCGCCCGGGCGTTGATCGGAGATCCGCAGATACTGCTTTTTGACGAACCGACCGCGGGACTCGACCCGCCGACGGCCCGCACCATCTGCGAGTTGGCTATCAAGCTTCGCGATCTTCAGGATGTTTCGTCAATCTTTGTCACGCATGAGATGAACAACTTAAAATATCTTTCTTCGGAGTATGCCGTTGTGGATGAGACCGGTCAGGTCGTGTTCGAGAAAGAAGGGGAAAAGCTTTGTCTGATAAACACGGAAGTGATAATGTTGCGCGACGGCAAAATAATATTTAGCGGGTCTGACGAACAGTTGCAGGCATGCCCCGATCCGTATATCCGACGCTTTATCAACGGCAAATAGCCTTAGCTATCTATGGTCGAAACTAAGAAAACGCTTACATTCAGCAAGGTGCGGGTCGGCATATTCGTTCTTTTCGGCCTTGCGATATTGGCTTTCCTGATCCTCAATTCGACGGGCGATTTCAACCCTTTTGAGAAAAAGCTCAAACTGAAAGCGCGTTTTGCCGCGGCCGACGGCCTTCGAGAGGGATCCGAGGTCCAGCTCGCCGGTGTCCGCATCGGCAAGGTGGAGCGTGTTGACCTTCTGCCGCCAGACAGCCCCGAGGAGTTCAAAGTTGAAGCCACGATGGCGGTCGACAACGAGCTTAACGGCACTCCGATCACCGAGCGCATCAGGACCGATTCAAATGCACAACTTATCGCTACTTCGCTTTTAGCAAACGACAAAACGATCAACATTTCACCCGGAACTTCCAAGGGCTCGCCCGTTAAAGAGGATACGGTGCTCGAATCGCGCGTCGCCATATCGATCAACCAATTGACGCAGACAGGAAACGAACTGCTTGAGCAGATCAATAAGATCGCGGTGCCTGCAAATGAGATCCTCACTAAGGCGAACCAGGGCGATGGAACACTTGGCCGGATAATCAATGATGAATCGCTTTATCGCAATCTGGACGCCACGATCAGTGAGATGCAGGCGACGCTGAATAAAGTGAATAAGGGCGACGGCACGGCCGGAAAGCTCGTCAACGATCCCGACCTGTATAACAATCTCAATCGCACCATCGTACAGCTCGAAAGCATCTCAGCCGACCTTAAGGCCGGCCGCGGCACGGCGGGCAAATTCCTGACCGATGAGGCCCTTTACGACGAGGCCAAAGCCGCGATCGCCGATCTGCGCACGTCGGCGGCAAAGATAAACGGCATCGCGGACGACTTTAAGCTTATCTCCGCCGATCTTTCAGCCGGCCGCGGGACCGCCGGCAAATTCCTAAAGGACGAGAAGCTATACGACGACGCCCGCGACACCCTTGCCAGGTTCAACTCGACGGCGACGCGTATTGAGCAGCTCATCGCCGACGCACAAGCGGGCAAAGGAACAATTGGCAAGCTTATCAATGATGAAACTCTCTATAACAACATCAATCAAACCGCATCGAATGTAAACCAGCTGTCGAGCGAAAGCACGAAACTGATCTATGACTTCCGCCAGAATCCAAAAAAATATCTGCGGATCAAGCTAAGCCTTTTCTAAGTCCATTCCTGACAACTTGATTTTCCTGTTATGCATCTATACACTAGTTATGCAGCCTGATTGCATAGACAGAACGTGATGCACAAATCGCAGCGGCAGGAAACATTATTAAAGCTCATCTCGGCTGAACGGATCGCCAGCCAGACCGAACTTGCGAAGCGCCTGCGTTCCCGAAACTTTCATGTAACCCAAGCCAGCATATCTCGCGATCTCGAGGACCTAGGGGTTATCAAAGCTGCGGGCATCTATACACTGCCGCGTAAACCAAGCGGAATGGAGGTTTTTGGGCTGTCCCGCCTCGAACCGGCGGGAACGAATTTGATAGTCGCAAGATGCGATGCGGGCCTTGCTTCGGCAGCAGCGGTCAAGATCGATTCCGCACGAATGCCGGAGATCCTCGGGACAATTGCCGGCGACGATACGATATTCATCGCGGTTAAAGACGTGAAAAGCCAACGAGCTGCGGTAAAGAAGATCTGGGAAATATTTGAAGGCTAGGAATGTCAAGATGAAAACGATCGAAGTAGACAAAACAGGTTCGGCCACTTCCCCGCTGAATTTACCAAAGAAAGTCAGTATTGTTGACCGGCACGAACTGCCGGTCGTGGGCGATGTTGTTGTGGTTCGGGCCATTTCAGAAAGCGTCACGTACGGCAATCTTGAGCTGCCAACCGGCCGCCTTGCGAAGATAAATCGTAACGATATTCTTTTGGGTGTGCTTGGCAAAAGGCGGGCCCTAAAAGGTTTTGTCGGCGATGTGCCGGAGTCGATATCGGCCGGCGACCGTCTGCACCTGTTGAACATGGGCGGAGTGATCGGTATTTGCAAAGGGCATCACTCATCACTGTCGGATGCCATTGAGCTCGAAGTCGTAGGCGCCGCTTGCGATGAAGTCGGAAATATTTTGAATATTGCTGATAATGCGATCGCATTCTCGGATTCACTGGGTGCGTCCGCTCCTACCGTTTTGGTCGCGGGCACTTGTATGAACTCTGGCAAAACTGTCGCGGCAACGGAGATAATTCGTCAGGCGGCTAACGCCGGGATCCGCGTCGCCGGGGCAAAACTTTCTGGTATTGCGTGTCTCCGCGACACACTTTATATGCAGGATCACGGAGCGATAGCGACGGCGAGCTTTCTTGACTGCGGCCTGCCGTCAACCGTCGATCACGGTGATCTGCCGTCGGTTGCAAAAGCCATTCTCAACCATCTGAACACATTTGATCCCGAACTGATCGTCGTTGAATTAGGAGACGGCATCGTCGGCGGCTATGCGGTTGATTCGGTTCTAAAAGATGCCGAGATCAAAGCCGCGATCTCGACATTGGTCTTCTGCGCGTCCGATTACGTCGGCGTCATCGGCGGCATTGCGGTATTGAAGGATCTCTGCATCGAGATCGATGTTATTGCCGGCTCGGTAACGGATTCGCAGATGGGCGAGGATTTTGTGGAGGAGAATTTTGGGATCAAAGCAGGAAACGCCCGTCGGAATGGTGAACGTCTGTTCAAGCTCGTAGATAAGCGGATGCACCGTCCCGCACCGGCGTATGCATAAGCCCGATGGCAATCGGAAGAAAGCCGCTAGGAAAAACTAAAAATACTATTTAGATCTATTCTGCCATTTTAGTTTTCACTTTTCACTTTTCAGTTTTTCCGGAGAAAAACGCTTTCAAATCGGAAAATTATGACCGACCCAAAAAAAGAAAGTCTCCGCGTCGCGATCTTTGGCGGTTCGGGTTACGGCGGCAGCGAGCTTTTGCGGATACTGCTTTTTCACCCGAACGCAGAGATCGCTTTGGTCACGGCAAACGAACACGCCGGAAAGGCCGTCGGCGAAGTGCATAAGAATTTGAACGGCTTGACGGACCTAGGTTTTATTAACGCTCCGGATGATCTTTCGACATTGGATGACATCGACCTCGTTTTCTTCGCGTTGCCGCACGGACAGGCATTAAGCCTTATTCCAAGTCTGCCGAAACAGGTGAAAGCGATCGATCTCTCAGGCGATTTTCGAATTGACGACGCTGATGTTTTCAAGCAGTTCTACAAACTGGACCACGCTGGAGAAACGCAAAAGAATTTTGTTTACGGACTGACCGAAACCAACCGCGAAGCAATTCGCACGGCTCAATACATAGCGAATCCCGGATGTTTTGCGACGGCGACACTGCTCGGTCTTGCACCGGCGGTGAATAGCGGGCTGCTGACCGGAAAGATCATCGTTGATGCAAAGACCGGTTCTTCCGGTTCCGGGGCGAAGGCTGGGGCGAACACGCATCATCCACAGCGGATGAACTCGTTTTATGCTTACAAGCCATTTCAGCACCAGCACCTGCCCGAGATCGAACAGCATCTTCGCACTGTGGGTGATCTCTCGCAAGAGCTTGTATTTATGACCCACAGTCTTCCGGTTTCGCGGGGTATTTTCGCGTCCTGTTATTTAGAAACAACGGTTAATATCACGAACGAAGACATTAACAATTTGTATGCCGATTTTTATTCTGACGCCTTTTTTGTACGTCTTGTTGATGGTTCACCTGATATTAATTGGGTGAAGAACACGAACTTCTGTGACATTGCCGTACATTCGAATGGCAAGCAGATCGTTGTGTTTTCAGCGATAGACAATTTGGTAAAAGGGGCTGCGGGACAGGCGGTGCAGAACATGAATCTGATGTTCGGCTTTGATGAAACGACGGGCCTTGTTTTTACCGGAGGAAATCCGTAGCGAATCGTCCATCAAACTTTGATGTTCTGTGCGCTTCTGAGGCTGCCGTGGGCCGCAAACTGAAGTATGCGGGACGACGGAAACCATTTATGAATTTTGCCCAAATCCAACAAATCGAGGATCACTTTCAGGTCGAGACTTACAAAAAGATGCCGATCTCGATCGAGCGCGGCGAGGGTTCGTGGGTCTGGACGAGCGAGGGCGAAAAGTTTCTCGATCTTTATGGCGGGCATGCCGTCTGCGCGACCGGCCATTCGCATCCGCACGTCGTCAAGGCCATACAGGAGCAGGCAGAGAGAGTACTTTTCTATTCGAATCTGGTTTACTCCGAAGTACGCGCAAAAGCGGCCGAAAAGCTCGTATCCGTCGCTCCGAAAAGCCTGACAAAAGCTTTCTTCTGCAACTCCGGCACGGAAGCGAATGAGAACGCGATGCGTATGGCTCGGATGGCGACCGGCCGTGAAAAGATCGTAACGTTTTCGGGCGGCTTTCACGGCCGGACCGCCGACGCGATCAGCGCTACTTTCCTGGGCAAATACCGCGAGATCGGCAGGCCGAATGTTCCGGGCCATGTTGCGGCGGAGTTCGGAAGTATCGAAAGCGTAAAGGCTGTCGCCGATGACGAAACTGCCGCGATCATGCTTGAGCCGATCCAGTCGATGGCGGGTGTAATCGAAGCCGACCCTCTTTTTTTTCGTGAGCTTCGCGAACTTTGCGACGAACGTGGCATCATTCTTATTTTCGACGAGGTGCAGACGGGCATCGGCCGCACTGGAAACTGGTTTTTTGGCGGGAGCGAGCTTGCCGACGCCGCTGAACCCGACATTATCACGCTGGCAAAATCGCTTGGCAGCGGCGTTCCCGTCGGGGCATGTCTCGTAAACGACGAAGTATCGGCAAATATTAAGGTCAACGACCTCGGAACAACATTCGGCGGCGGAATGATTGCGATGGCGGCGGTTGTCGCAACTCTTGAAGCCATCGAAAACGACGGCATGATCGCAAATGCAAAGAAAGTGGAAAACCATCTGCGAGATTCCCTTTCCGGCGTTTCGTCTATTGCCTCGATCAAAGGCAAAGGCTGCTTGCTGGGCATTGAATTCGACGGGCCGTGTGCCCCTGTCCACGAAAAACTTCTTGAGAACAAGATCATCACCGGAACATCGAGCAACCCGAATGTTCTGCGCCTGCTGCCTCCGCTATGTGTAAGGACCGAGGAGATAGACCTGTTCGCCACCGCTCTAACGGCTGATAACTGATAGCTGTTTGGCCAACAACCACTGAACAATGAATAATTTTCTGAAAACTTCAGACCACTCTGTTCCGCACCTGCATACTTTGCTTGATGCCGCTGCCGCGTTCAAGGACGGACGAATGGTGGAAAAGCCGTTGTCGGGAAGATCGATCGCGCTGGTGTTTTTCAACCCCAGCCTTCGCACACGTGCGTCGATGCAAGTCGGAATCTACGAACTCGGCGGAAATCCCTTGATCCTTGAGCCGGGTTCGACTTCCTGGACGCTTGAGCATCGCGAAGGTGTCGTGATGGACGAAAGCAAGACGGAGCACCTGAAGGAGTTCGTCCGCGTTTTGGAGCGATATGTTTCGGCGATCGGCGTACGCACGTTTGCTGAACTAAAGGACTGGGAAACGGAGCGGATCGATCCGGTCCTGAATGCGTTTGCCCGGTATTCGACAAGGCCGATCATCAATCTCGAATCCGCGATGCATCATCCGTGTCAGGCGATGGCGGATATGATGACGATCCGCGAAAAGCTTGGCGAGAAAAAGAAAAAAGTGCTGCTCACGTGGGCGTGGCATCCAAAGCCGCTGCCGATGGCGGTTCCGAACAGCTTTGCCCTTGCGGCCGCCCAATTCGGCCATGACCTTCGTATCGCTCACCCGGATGGCTATGAACTGGATGACGAGTTGATCGAGCAGATAAAAAGTCAGGCGACTGTGAACGGCGGCAGTGTTGAATTTACGAACGATCCCGACGAGGCCTTTGACGGCGTCGATATAGTGTATGCCAAAAGCTGGGGCAGCAAGGACTGTTACGGAAACCTCGATAAGGACCTGGCGTTTCGTCTCGGCCTTAGAAAAGATTGGATCGTCGATCAGTCGAAAATGGCCCGGACACAGGAGGCGGCTTTTATGCATTGCCTGCCGGTGCGACGGAACGTGATAGTGACCGACAGCGTTATCGATTCTCCCAGCTCGCTCGTGATCGACCAAGCCGAGAACCGTCTTCACGTTCAAAAAGCAATCCTGTCGCAGCTTTTTCAGTAAACAACACGGCTAGACATTATGAAACAGGAAAGACTAGACCTCCTGCGCGAATCGCTGCCCTATATTCAAAGGTTCAAGGGCAAGACCTTCGTCGTTAAATTCTCGGGCAAGGTTACCGAGGACAAGGAAAATCTTGCGTCGTTAGCGCAGGAAATAGCTCTCCTGCATCAGGTCGGCATTCGTGTTTGCGTGATACACGGCGGCGGCAAACAGCTCACGGAACTCGCGACAAAACTTGGCGTGGTGCAGACGGTGATCGAAGGCCGCCGCGTTACGGACGACGACACGCTGGACCTTGCAAAGATGATCTTTCGCGGAAAGATAAATATCGAAATACTTTCAGCCCTGCGGCGTCATGGCATCGAAGCGGTCGGCCTGTCGGGTATAGACGGCGGAGTTATAAAAGCCGTGCGGAGACCGCCAAAGGATGTGGTCAACAAGCAGACCGGCCAGACCGAACTTGTGGATTTTGGACACGTCGGGGACATAGTTGACGTAGATGCCCGACTGATCGACCTTCTGCTTGCGAACAGTTATTTACCGATAATTTCGTCGCTTGGGGCGGATGATGAAGGAAAGATATTCAACATCAACGCTGACACTATCGCAGCCGAGCTCGCGGCCGAGCTAAAGGCCGAGAAACTGATCCTGCTTTCGGATGTCAACGGTATTTATCTTGACGAAAAAGATGAATCCACGAAGCTTAGCCGCCTGACCGCCGCCGAGGCGATCCAGATGATCGAGACCGGAAAGGCGACCGGCGGAATGGTGCCGAAACTTCAGAATCTGACCGCATTGCTCGAACGCGGCATCGGGTCGGCCCACGTCATTAGCGGAAATCAGCGAAACGCGCTTCTCTCAGAGGTTTTTACTGACGAGGGCACGGGAACAATGTTGGTCCCCGGTTGACACGAGGAGCCATCTATCGAATGGTGCCGAGGGCGGGACTCGAACCCGCACGGATTGCTCCACACGCCCCTCAAACGTGCGCGGCTACCAATTACGCCACCTCGGCAGATTGTCAAACGGACTATTTATTAGCCGGCGGATTATTCGGCTGTACCGGCATCTCAACCTTGTTTGCCGGAGCAGCGTTCGCCGGGACTGCGGAATTGTCGTTCGCATCGGCCGGTATCGTGATCGTTTGTACGCCACCCGAGTCGATATTTGCTTCAGTGACCGGGTTTACCTCGGGTGCCGGTGTCGCCTCAGTCGCAGCTTCGTCCTCGCCGGCGGACAAAACCGAAACATTACCGCTTAACGCCGGCATCGAGATCATCAACGCCGACAGCATAAAAACGATCGCCGCCACGATGGTGAATTTTGCGAGGACCGAGGCCGTGCCGCGTGGTGTAAATGCCGTGCTTGAGACATTGCTCGTAAACAAGGCACCGGCATCGGTCTTTCCAGGCTGGAGCAATACCGAGCCGATCAGAACGACGCATGAAATGAAAAATATAGCGTAAAGAATGTAAAGCAAAATATTATCCGTCCGATCTGTAATTAACTATCCGTGCAAAACTTTCGGCATCCAAACTTGCTCCGCCGACCAAGGCACCGTCGATGTCCTGCTGGGCCATCAGGGTTGCTACGTTCTCGGGCTTTACCGAACCGCCGTACAAAATTCGCATCGATTCGCCAGTTTCCGCACCGTGCGCTTCGGCAATTGTGCGGCGGATGTGGCCGTGCATTTCTTGAGCCTGTTCGGGCGTGGCGGTTTTACCCGTACCTATCGCCCAGACAGGCTCGTAAGCGATTATGATACGTTCCATATCGGAAACTGTCAATCCGGCCAGACTTCCCGTAAGCTGGCTTTTTACCACTGATTCCGCATCACCGGCTTCCCTTTCGGACAGGTGTTCGCCGACACAGGCGATGGCGGTCAACCCAGCCTCAATGGCCGCTTTCGTCTTTTTGTTTACCGAACCGTCCGTCTCGCCATAGAATTGCCGCCGTTCGGAATGGCCGATGATAACGTATGTGCAGCCCGCGTCTTTAAGCATCGCGGGCGTTACCTCGCCGGTGTGTGCCCCAAACTCATTCTGTACGGAGCAATCCTGGCCCGCAACATGAATGTTCGATCCCTCAAGCCGGTCGGCAACCGATTTCAAGGCCGTAAACACAGGAGCGATCACGATCTCGCAATGATTTGCATTTGCGACAAAAGGCTTTAAGGCCAGAGCCGTCTCGACCGACTCGCCGATCAGCTTGAACATTTTCCAATTTCCGGCAATTACAGATTTTCTCATGACCTTTCAAAAATCAAAATGAGTGATTTGATATGCAATTATGGCGATTAGGACCCCAACCCCAATTCCGACCCCGATCGCGATCTTGGCACCGGTCGATAAGTTCTTGCCTCCGATTTGGTCAACGTCAGCGTATCGAAGCGTATTCGAGTTTCCACTTTTGTCAGTAACGACAAAATCTTCGTCGTTGGCCTGGCTGACGTAGCCTTGATAGCTGGTTTTGTTATAAAGCTTCACCTTCACTTTGGCCTTTTCGCCGATCCCGAACTTTTTAATTCTATCCTCCACCTTCGCAGCTTTTTTTTCCTGCTTGGTTTGCGCAGATAAGTTAGCGCCGCTAAATACGCTCAACATCGTGAGCAAGAGAAATATTGAGATACTCTGCTTACAGATCATTTTATCCATTCTCCAAAACTCGCAACTAAAATTAGTCGTCGTCCAAAGCTGCCACGCCTGGTAATTCGCCCCCCGCAAGAAACTCCAACGTGGCCCCGCCGCCGGTTGAGATGTGTGAAATTTTGTTGGCTAGGCCGGCTTCATTCACAGCCGAGACCGAATCGCCGCCGCCTACTATCGAAACGGCTCCTTTTTCGGTTGCGGCGGCCACAACTTTGGCGAGGGCGACGGTCCCTTCGTCGAACGGTTTTTCCTCGAACATTCCCATCGGGCCGTTCCAGACGATGGTTTTTGCTCCTTCAAGCGCGGCCTTGAATATTTCAACTGTTTCGGGACCGATGTCCAGCCCGACCAATCCGGCGTTTGTGAAATCGACTGGGATAGCTTTGCGCGATGTTAGCGGTTCGTATGAGTCAACGACTTGATGATCGGTCGGTAAAAGCAACTCGACTCCGGAGTCTCTTGCGAGCTGCTCGATCTCAAGTGCCTTAGGCATCATTTCATCTTCGACAAGAGATTTGCCGATCGTGAGGCCCTGAGCCTTAAAAAAAGTGTATGCCATCGCGCCGCCGATCAGAAGCTTGTCCACCTTGCGTTCGATCAGCGATTCAATGACAGGGATCTTGTCTGAAACCTTTGCTCCGCCCAGAATGGCAACAAACGGGCGTTCCGGATTTGCCAAAGCCTTGCCGAGAAAACTTAATTCCTTCTCCATCAAAAGCCCGGCGACACAGTCGTCAACAAAATGGGTAATCCCTTCAGTCGAGGCATGTGCCCGGTGGGCCGTGCCAAATGCGTCATTCACAAAAACATCGCAAAGGGATGCAAGCTGTTTGGCAAATTCCACGTCGTTTTTTTCTTCGCCTGCATGAAGCCTAAGATTTTCGAGCAACAATATCTGCCCTGGTTTCAGTCCAGCGGCTTGGTCCGTCACTTCCGGTCCCACACAGTCTTTTGCGAAGAAAACGCGGTCATTCTTGATCTCTGCTATGCCGACCGCTGTGCCCTCGCCGCTCAATACAACCGGGTCGTCGGCCTTGCCGGAAATTTTCTGAAGCGGCGGGAGCGTTCGCAAAAACTCGAACACGGGCCGCAGACTGTATTTGGCCGAATCGTATTCTGTTCCTTTTTCCTCGGCCTTCTTTCTGTCTTTGAGCGGCCGACCGAGGTGAGAGGCGAGTATTACCTTCGCGCCCTGGTCAATTGCGTATTCGATCGTCGGCAGTGCCCCTTTGATTCGCGTATCGTCCTCGATCGCGCCATTTTTGATCGGCACGTTGAAATCCACTCGGATGAACACGCGTTTACCCGCAATATCGACATCTCTTATCGTTTTTTTGCTCATACGAGTTCCCTTCGATATTATTTTAGCCCTACCTGAGATTTCGACATTATCTTGTCGTTTCTGAACGAAAGAATGATCGAAGTGTAATTCTCGCCCGACCATTTATAGACGGAAAAGGTCGTGCCGCCGCCGCTCGATGAACTTACTTCCGTCCCCTGTCCACCCAAGATCCGGTCAACTTCGCTTTTCGGCATTCCGATCCTGAGCTGGTTATACTTTGCCATGCTCAAAGACAACGTTTTCTCACCGCCCGGTGTTTGGGCGGGTGTGGACTGTACGTTTGCCGGCGGTGGAGGACGATCCGGCGTGGGCGGATCGTTCGTGCCAGTCAGCTTGCCGATATTCGGGCACGAACATCCCAGGATTACAAAAAGAAGAACGACAGCCGAAAGGTTAAGCGAGTTTTTCATAGTCGAGACCAAATACGATCAAAGTCCCTTGTCCGCAATATATTTTACAAGATCGCGGACGCGGCAGGAGTAACCCCACTCGTTGTCATACCAGGAAAGGATCTTAATGCACGTTCCGCCGATCACCTTGGTATTTTCGGCATCAACGATCGAGGAATGTGGATTACCTCTAAAGTCAATGGATACAAGCGGTTCTTCGGAGAACGCAAGAATTCCCTTTAACTCTTCATTGGCAGCATCCTTGAGTACCCGATTGACCTCTTCGGTCGAGGTCTCTTTTTCGACGTTCATTACGACATCGACCAATGAGACATTTGGCGTAGGCACGCGTACGGAAATACCGTCAAATTTCCCTTTCAATTCGGGAATGACGAGGGCGACAGCCTTTGCGGCTCCCGTGGATGTCGGGATCATCGACAAAGCTGCCGCACGGGCACGGCGAAGGTCCTTGTGCGGCAGATCAAGAAGCTGCTGGTCGTTTGTGTAGCTGTGAATGGTGTTCATCAACGCATTCTTTATGCCGAACTTCTCGTGAATAACCTTTGCCACGGGTGCAAGACAATTCGTTGTGCATGAGGCGTTCGAGATAATGTTGTGCTTTGAGGCATCGTACATCTCCTCGTTCACTCCAAGCACGATGGTCACGTCCTCGCCCTTTGCCGGGGCGGAAATGATTACCTTTTTTACGCTTCCCCGGAGGTGTTTTGCGGCATCCTCCGCTTTTGTGAAACGCCCGGTGGCTTCGATAACTATTTCGGCACCAACGGACGGCCAGTCGATCAACGCCGGGTCTTTTTCGCTGAATACCTTAAAAGAATCGCCTTCGACCTTGATCGTGTCGCCATCTGCCGAGATCGCATGATCAAGATTTCCCATCACCGAATCGTATTTCAAAAGATGCGCTAGCGTTTTCGTGTCGGTCAGGTCGTTAACAGCCACGAAATCGATGTCCTTGCTGCCGAGACACGTTCGCATAACATTCCGTCCGATTCGCCCAAATCCATTTATCCCGACTTTAATACCCATTTTATTTAAAGGTTCCTCCGTAAAATGCAATGTATGAAAGTACTCAAGATAGCCTAATTTCAGACAAACATCAAAGCGGTATCAAACGGTCAAAGTACGGAAATCGTCCACGCGCTTGGACAAATTGTTGAAACTATCGGAAATTGAAAGACGTAGTAACCGATTGAGTTTTCAACGATTCAAACAATTTGCCATCGTAAAATTTGGAGCGATCCTAACAATGAAAAGTTGTCGTCACTATAGGTTTGGAATATTGCTTTCTGTCGCATTTCTGGTTGTGTCTGTTGCGGACACGGCAGATGCCCAGCCCGTGCAGACGGCAAAAGTTTCTTTTGAGTCCAGCGAAGTAAAGTCGGTTTTAGCCGCGGAACCTTTGTCTGGATCGGCGGACCGGTCCTTAAGCGGTGCGTTGCTGACACGTGCCGGAGTGCAAACCGCCGCGCCTATTCCACTTTCGCTGGACGATGCAATACGCAAGGCACTTTCAAATAATAATTCGATCGAACTGACGCGTGACGATGTTCGCGTCCAGGAAACCCGGATCAGGTCGCAACTGGGTTTTTACGACCCGACGTTTAACCTGACGCCTACGTTTACGCATAACAACACGACCGGCTCGTCGGCGACACGCGACTTTACCGTGAACGCGAATATGCTCCATTTTATTCGTCCGGGCGGCGGAAATTACCAGGTGTTTCTCAACAATACGCGGACGGAGAACGCTTTTGCCCAGGCACAGGTAAGCTCAGGTTCGATCAGCGGCTCGGGCACGAGTGCGATCTATTCCTCGTCATACGGCATTCGATACACTCAGCCGCTTTTCCGAAACTTTGGGATCGACAATACCCGGCGAAACATAAAAATAGCCCGCCGCATTCTGGAGCAAACGGATGCCGATTTTCGCCGTACGACCATCGACACGATCTCGCAGGTCCAGCGGACATATTGGGACCTGGTCTTTGCCTTGCGCGATCAGCAGAACCGGCTCGCAAATCTAAACCTTTCGCAGGAGAATCTCCGTCAGATCGAGGCCCGGATCGCGGCCGGGGCAGCCGCCCCGTTGGCTCGGGCCGAGGTGGCGACCGAATTGGCGAATCGCGAGGGCGACCTCCTGCTGGCTACGCAGCAGGTATCTGTCACCGAGAATTTGCTTAAGCAGCTTGTTTTAAGGGACGCAACGAACGCAGAGTGGTCGCAGACTTACGTGCCGACGGACAAGCCCGCTTTTAGCCTTGACGCCGTCAATTTGGACAACGCGATCAAGGACGCGATGGACAACCGCTATGAGCTTAGGCGTTTAAAATTGGCGAGCGACATCAACGCGATCGACCGTGCTTATTTCAAGAATCAGACAAAGCCCCAGATCGATCTCAACACGACATTTTCGCTGGACGGGTTGGCACGCGGCGGCACGAGCCAGGACTTCCAGACAAACTTGTTCACGTCCGAGGGCGACCTCCTTTTGCTAAACGGCATTAACACGACGCGGGCTTTTCTGAATACTCCGACGTTGCCCCAGTTGATAAACCGGCCGGTGATAATTCCCGCGCAGCCGAGCTTTTTGTTCGGCGGTTTTAACCGTTCGCTGGCGAACACATTCCGGTCGGACGCTCCTAATTATTCGATCGGCGTTACTATATCGTTCCCCTTTAGAAACCGGACGGCCAAGGCCAATCTCGCCGGTGCTCAGATCACACAGAATCAGATCGCGACACAGATGCGTCAGCAGGAGCAGGTTGTGATCGTCGAGGTTAGAAACGCCGTTCAAGCGGTTGAAACAGCCAGGCAGAGGGTGCTGACCGCAAGACGTGCCCGAGAGAATGCCGAGATCCAGCTTGAGGGCGAGAAGCAACTATTCGACGCGGGCAGATCGACGACCTTTCTCCTGTTCCAACGGGAAAATGCATTGACGTCGGCAAGAAACGCAGAGATCAGAGCTGAAACCGACTATAACAAGGCGCTAGCCGACCTACAGAAAGCAACCTCTACAACATTCGAACAAAACAACATCACAGTTGACTCGCCCACGAACGATAAATAGCTTTAGTCCAATCGCTTGGATAAGAAATTTTCAGAAAGAACATAAAGTGTCGCAGTGCCGACACTTTATGTTTTTTATTAACTTTGCGACAATCAACGGCGTGAAGATCTCGGCCGTAATAATAAGCTTTAACGAAGAAAGTAACATTTCGGATGCCATTGCCAGCGTCAACTGGGCGGATGAGGTCCTGGTCGTCGATTCGCACAGTACGGATCACACGCGCGATCTTGCGGCTGATGCGGGAGCACGTGTTGTTGTCCGGAGATGGGAGGGATTTGCGTCCCAGAAACAGTTTGCTGTCGATCAGGCTGGTCACGACTGGATCTTCAGTCTTGACGCCGACGAACGCGTTTCGCCGGAGCTGGCGGATGAGATTTGCGCCTTGAAAGATGATGATGCCGATGGGTATCGCGTTCCGCGGCTTTCCTTTTACATGGGCCGCGCGATCCGTCATGGCGGGTGGTATCCGGACCGTCAGCTGCGTTTATTCGACCGCCGCAAAGGCAAATGGAAGGATGTAAAAGTTCACGAATCGTTCGTTATAGATGATAGGGCAAATGTGCTGGATATAAAAAACGACATTGTTCACTTCAGCGTAAAAAATGCGTCGCACCATCATCGAATGATAGGCGAACGTTATGCCCCGCTAGCGGCCGAGCAAATGTTCGCCGACGGCAAAAGCACTTCTCCCGTTAAGATCGCGATCGCCGGGCCGGCTGCCTTCATGCGTACTTATGTTTTGAAATTGGGCTTTCTCGACGGACTGCCCGGTCTTGCGATCGCTTCTTTTGCGGCACATCACGCATTCTTGAAAAACCTTCTGCTTTGGGAGATGCAGACCGAACGCTGAGAGGGTGGCTTTGGCCCTTTTTTACAACCTTCGCAGCTACCCGCACATCAAATCTTCCAAGAACCATCTCATGTGAGTTATAGTTAAAAGACGAAAATGCGATTTCGGTTTTCGAAGGTTTTTATGAGAATTCTATCCTTAGCCTCGCTCGTTATTTTATTCTTTTGTACCGCTGTTGTTGCCCAAAAAGGGATAGATACCCAGACCAAAACCATCAAGGACGAAACCAACAAAGGCACATCGAGAAGCACCGATGTTTCAAGGTCGTTCGATTGGGGCAAGGGAAAAACGGAGGTCAGAGACCGGCTCCCGAACCCATATAAACTGAACTCGCGGCGTGATGTTTTGGTCGAGACCATATCGGGCGTCCTGCGGGATCAGAAAATGCAGATCGATGAAGCTTCGTCACGCCTTAACGACGGCATAATTGTCACGCAGCCAATAATTTTTGCAAAGGGGGCTGTAATTACTCAAAATCAGTTAAAAAGATACGGTATCGTCGATTATGCGGACAACGCCTGGTCACGCGGCCGTATGTCCTTGACAATCGAGATACAATCGATCGACGGGGTTCAAAATAACGTATCGGTGAATGCGAAGATCGAAGGGCTGGCCGGGAACGGGCTGACCTCCGAATGGACGACTGTGAAAAGTTCAGGAGTTGCCGAAGAAGAATTTTTGTTGAAGCTTGTCGAAGCGGTAACCGGCATTTCACCGAACGATCAAAAGGTAGTCAACGATTAGATCTGTAATGAGAAGCCTTATCTCCACGAACATTTCCTGTCAAATTCCCTGGCGGCTGATATTGGCCGGGTCCCTCATTTGCTTTGGCTTTTTGATGCCCGCATTTTCCCAGTCCAGCGACAACGACAGTTTGATACCCGGCCGCCGCAACGACGACCAGCCGAAATCGGTCAAGGAATATCTTGCCCGTCAGCGGGCAGCAAAAGAAAAAAAAGACCACGAAGAACTTTTGAAACGGGGCGATGAAGTGGCTGCCATCACCAGCCAGCTTGAGGCTGCCTTCGAAAAAAGTAACGGTCTTTCCCAGGCGGACCGGGGCAAACTTGCCTCTCTTGAAAAACTCGTGACCCGGATCCGCAAGGGGTTGGGGGGGGATGACGATGATGGAGATGACGCTGTTGAAGGAAATTCCGAGAGCCCGAGCACGCTGAAAGAGGCTTTTGACAGCCTTAAAGAAACCACGTCGAAACTAGTGGATGAGCTAAAGAAAACGACACGGTTCACAGTTTCAGCTGTTGCTATTCAAAGTTCGAATTCCGTTCTGAAGATCGTCAGATTTCTTCGATTACGCAGGTAAGTTTGCGGCGTTTATGATAAACCGGTTGGACCGTTTTTTAAGATCCATGACCTTTTTGCTTCCCGCGCTCTTTTTTTTAATTATACCCTTAAATGTCAGTTGTCAGGATGACGATCCGGTCGTTAAGGTCGAATCTTCGTCCGTGATGTTGAATGCGGCCATCTTCGACAGCGGCGGAAAGGCCGTCACAGGATTGAAACGCGAACAGTTCAGTGTTTTCGAGAATGGAATTCAGCAGGAAATATCGTATTTTTCCGCAGCCGAAACACCATTTGCGGCTGTTATTTTGATAGACACTTCGGGCAGCATGGAATCGCGGATAAGCATGGCTCGGGCCGCCGCGATCAATTTCCTCGACGGCCTGCGCGAAAAGGACAGTGCCGCGATTTACAAGTTTGCGTCAAAGGTCGAGCTGGTCCAGGAGTTTTCTGGCAGCCGGGATGTGAACGAGTCCCTGTTCGACATTAAGGCGGACGGCATGACCGCCTTGAACGATTCTATCTTCAAAGCTGCCGAAGAGCTGGAAAAACGAGCCGAAAAACGGCGGGCGATCATCGTCCTTTCCGATGGGGCCGATACATTTAGCGGAAAATCGTCGGATAAGGCGCTCAAGGCAGCCCTTTCCGCGGATGCGGTGATCTACACGATCGATATGTCCGCGATGGAAACAAACGGGAAGCAGCGAATGCAGAATCAGGGCGTATTGAAGAATTTTGCGGAAAAAAGCGGCGGCAAGTTCGTTGCGACACCTGGCGGTGCGGCGCTTCGTGAGGCATTTAAGGGTATCGTTGATGAGCTGGGTGTTCAATATACACTCGGCTACGATCCAATAGATCAGAAAAAGGACGGAAAATGGAGGGCGATAGAGCTGCGCATTTCGCGTCCGAACCTTAAGATCCGGACGCGAAAAGGATATACTGCCTCAAAATAAATTATTCCTTATTACTCATCGTCCGAGAGGACAAAAGTAACTATCATTGCCACGCGGTATTCGGTCACGTTTCCACCTTTCACTTCCACTTTCTGTTCCTTTACCCAGGCGCCGCGAATATTATTGATAGTTTTTGATGCCCTTTTTATTCCTAATTTGACGGCTTCGTCAAAGCTGGTTGGCGATGTTGAAGTGATCTCTATATTCTTTGCTACTGACATTTAATAAGTCCTCCTTGATGTTTTACATTAACTTCGATCAGTGCGGTTTCGGGCCCGGTCGTCGGACCTTTCGACCGCAAGGGTGATAAGCCGGTCAAGAACCTCCCCGAACGGCAATCCTGTTCCGGCCCACATTTTTGGAAAACCGGATGCGTCGGTCAGCCCCGGCATCGTATTTATCTCGTTTACAAGCAGTGCCCCGTTATCACTGCGCAGGAAAAAGTCCACGCGGGCCAGGCCGGAGCCATCGATAGCCTTGAACGCGGCGATGGCCATTTCTCTAATCTTTGACGACAATTCTTCGGAAACCGGTGCAGGTACAACGAATTCGTTGTTGCCCGTGCCAGAATATTTTTCGACGTAATCCAGGAACACTTTGTTTTTGTTCTTGATCAGATATTCGCCGGGCAGGCTTGCTTCGGGTTTGTCGTTGCCCAGGATCCCGCATTCGATCTCACGCATCTGCAGGCATTCCTCGACGATGATCTTGCGATCGTACTCCGCCGCTAAATTGATAGCGGTTTTCAAGGAATCTTTATCCACGGCCTTGCTAATCCCGACCGATGAGCCCAAATTTGCGGGTTTTACAAAGCACGGAAAGCCGAGGGTCTGTTCGATATGCTTCACAACAAGGTCGTTGTCGGCTTCCCACTCGTGCCGCAGGAACCACAAATACCTGCACATAGGCAGGCCCGCTTCCTGAAAAAGGGTTTTCATCACCACTTTGTCCATACCGCAGGCGGATGCAAGCACGCCGCAGCCGGCATAAGGCAGTCCGGCCATGTCAAGCATTCCCTGGATCGTGCCGTCCTCGCCAAACGTGCCGTGAAGAACCGGCAGAACCACGTCAATGGATAGTTTCTCACCCGGGCCGCCATCCGGAGCGGTCGATGAAAAACCCTTAAATCCCGTATCGGGTGCCAGGCCTAAACGCTGGCCTTCGTAAGTTGTGAATTCTTCTCCGATCGCAGATCGCGCTTCGTCACTAAGCAGCTTTACGGATTCGGAGGGGTTCAGCCACTCACCGCCCGGCGTTATCGCGATCGGGATGACCTCGTACTTTTCCTTATCAAAAGCGCCGGCAACATTGCCCGCCGAACGGGCCGAGATCTCGTGCTCGCTCGATCTGCCGCCAAATATTAATCCAACTTTGGTTTTCATATTCAAAATGGTCTTAAGTAACGCACTTTCACGTTAGAGTATCGTCTTACCTAAAGCGGAGAGGATCAGTTCGCAAGCCAGTTCCACAGTGATATTACTCTTATCGAGCATCGGATTGACCTCGACGATCTCGAACGAACGCATGCCGCCATGTTCGGCGATCACTTCCAACGCAAGATGTGCCTCGCGGTAGGTCGTTCCGCCCCGGACGAGCGTGCCCGAACCCGGAGCGAATCGCGGATCGATCATATCGACGTCGAATGTTACCGCATAACCGCCTGGAGCCTTTGACGCTATCGCAACGGCATCGGTTACACAGTCGAGCATTCCCCGCTTGTCGATGTCGCTCATCGTGAAGAAATTATCCCGCATGCCTAATTCATGAATGGTCGCTTTTTCGCCGTCGTCCAGATCGCGGGCCCCGACATGGGCGCAAAATCTTGGGTCGAGTTTGGGCTTAAATCCGCCGATCCCGGCCAGGCTCTCGTCACCATATCCGAGGAGCGTTGCCAGCGGCATGCCATGCACATTGCCGGATGATGATGACCGAGGCGTGTTTATATCGGCGTGAGCATCAAACCAGATCAAACCGAATTGCTCTTCACGGTCGCGAAAATATGACGAGATGCCCGAAACCGACCCGATCGCGATCGAATGATCGCCGCCGAGAATGACCGGCAGCGAACCGTCAGAAAGAAGGTCCTTAACCTTTTCGGCGATGTTGATGCAGGACGCAAGAGCCTCCTTTAGATATTTCGGATTAGCCCCGTCGGCGGCCGGATTGTCAGGTTTGACGATATCGACATCACCCGCGTCGCGAACCTCGTAACCCAGATCGCCGATCAGATCGATCAGCCTTTTATTTCTTATTGAGGCAAGCCGGATCGCCTCGACACCGAGTTCGCTTCCCGGCGTGCCAGCGCCAAAGCCGAGCGGAGCGCCGATCATGACAGCCTTTTTACCTGCACCTGGTTTATCGATCATTTTCACAAGGACTTCTCGCCAAAACCTGACCTAAAAAGCTGTTCAACCGCGGCAAATGCTTCGGCCTCGTCTTTTCCTTCAACCGTCATCAGAAGCGAAGTATTTAACGAAGCGGCCAGAGCGAGCACGCTGAGCATAGACTTGGCATTAGCCTCGACCGCCTTGTCCTGCCGTTTCAGAATGATACGGCTTTGAAACCGGGCCGCGAGTTTGACCAATTGGGCGGCGGCCCGCGCGTGCAGGCCAAGACGGTTTACCACCTTTACCGGACCTTCAAGCATCTTTCTTCAGCTTGCCGGGGGCAAAAAGCGACGCTGTGCGGTAAATCGACTGCTTCCCTTGTTCTTCCACTTCTTTCGCGATCTCGCTGAGGCCCGATTCGCGAGAATGGGTGGCGAATTTGACTACCATCGGCAAATTGACACCCGTCACTATCTCGACCGAGCCTTCGTCAAGGAACATAGCGGATATATTGGTCGGTGTGCCGCCAAACATGTCGGTCATCAGGAGCACGCCGGCTCCGTGCGAAACGCTTTTCATTGCACGCTCGATCTCAGCTTTGGCGGCCTCGACGTCGTCGTGCCACCCGATCGACACCGCCGCAATATTGTCAAGATCGCCTATGACCGTTTCGGCCGCGGCCAGCAGCTCAACAGCCAGCTGTCCGTGCGATACGATCACTCCACCTATTTTTTTCATAACGTTTCGGGCTGTTCACGCTTTGGGTACTCTTCTATTTTTGCATATCGCGGTGTGCAACCGAAACCGGGTAACCGGCTTTCTTAAGCCTGTCCTTTAAGGCGTTCGATACCATTACCGACCGGTGCCTTCCACCGGTGCAGCCAACACCGATCGTCAGATAAGACTTGCCTTCCTTGTGATAAAAAGGCAGAAGATATTCGATCAGGCCGAGAAACCGGCTGATCGTCTCGCTCACATCCGGGTCTTTCTCAAGGTATTTTACTATCCTGCGGTCCTCGCCCGACAGATCGCGCAGCGACAGTTCAAAATAGGGATTCGGCAAATGCCTGACATCGAAAAGAAGGTCGACATCCCGAGGATTGCCGTATTTGTGTCCAAAGCTGATGATCTGGACCTTGAGCGGCGAGACCTCGTGCGCGTGGCTAAATTTTTGCAGGATCAAACGCCGCAGCGTATGCACGGTGTGATCCGAGGTATCGATGATAAGGTCCGCGATATTGCGGATACCTTTCATCGCCCGCCTCTCCGAACGTATTGAAGGCAAAAGCCCGCGGCCCGTATCGGCCGGGTGCGGGCGGCGCGTCTCGGAAAAGCGCCGCCGTAAAACATCGTCCGAAGCTTCAAAAAACACGACAAAAGGTTTGAGGCGTTTCTTGTCCAGCTTTTTCAGTTCGTTTGGAAACTCGGAAAGAAAATGGCGTTCGCGAATGTTTATCACGAGAGCGGCTTTTTCGATCGCCGTCACGTCTTCCGTGTTAGGCAACAGGAGCCGTGAAAACGTGGGGAGCATCGTCAGCGGCAGGTTATCGATACAAAAATAGCCCAGATCTTCAAACGCATTGGTAGCGGAACTCATGCCCGAGCCGCTAAGCCCGGTTATGACCACAAATGTCGGTACCGCTTTAGTATCTTTTGATCTTGAAGCCATCTTACGATAGAGAGTGAAAAGCGTGTACTTCCCTGCAATGCACATCACGTGTGACGAGGGCCTGCGAGAAAACGCTGTCACCTCTGAAAGCCTTCACGGCGTTTTCCAGTGTGACGGATGACGTAATGCTCCCGGCGAATGTGAGGAGCGGAATATCAATTCCCAAAATCGGCACAGTCAGTTCCGACGGGTTTGTTAGCTCATCCGCCGGGAATGCGACGAGTTTGACACAAAGATCGACCGTCGATTCAGGCCTAAAACGGCCGCGGCCGCATATTTCTCGAACATCCACGATCCCCACGTCGCGTATTTCGATCAGCCCGGAAATGATTTCCGGGGCCTTGCCTGTCAAACGGCCGCCCGCACGGGTCAATTCGACCGCGTCATCGGCGACAAGCTTGTGGCCCCGGCGAAGAGATCCCAGACAAAGCGTTGATTTTCCCGACCCCGGCTCGCCGACGATCAAAATACCGCGATCAAATATTGAAACCAGCGAACCGTGAATAGTTTTGCTGATGTCAGCGGCCATTACGGTTCTATCAGGCCAAAGTTCCCGTCGTCTCGCTTGTAAACCACCGAAACGCGCTGATTGTCGGCGTTGCGAAAAACAAGAAAGTTGTCGTCCTGTTCCTCAAGAAGCATCGTCGCTTCCTCGACCGTAACCGGCTTGACTTCGTAACCATTGGCGCTGATGATGCGGGCACCGGCCGGCGAGGGTTTGACCTCGGATTCTTCCTGGACGATCGAGCTGGCCCGTCGCGCTTTATGTGATTTATCGATGACCTTTTGTTTTAGTTTCAGGGCCTGCTTTTCGATCTTCCCGATCGACTGTGAGATCGATTGATACATATCCGCCAGGCTGGTCGTGGCAGTCAATACCTCGTTTCTCCAATTTACGATGACTTCCGAACGATGACGTCCGCGCTCGACCTCAAGGATCACGTGGGCCTTTGTCGCCTTTCCATCGAAAACGTGAGAGATCTTGCTGAAATGATCCTCGGTATGTGTTTTCAATGCTGGTGTTACGTCGATGTGTCTTCCGGAATATTCAAGAATCATATGTTTCCCCTTTCGCAAAAAAAAGCACTTCGGCCAGGTGGCCCGCAAAGTGCGGATTAGATCACAGTTTTTCGTTCTCTTGAACCGGCAATATTCATTTGGTCACGATATTTCGCGACTGTTCTGCGTGAAAGTTTCACTCCCTCTTTACTCAGGATCTTCGCGATCTGCTCGTCGGTCATTGGCGATTTCGAATCTTCTTCTTCGACCAGTTTCTTGATCCGCAGCTTGAGGATGCGGGTCGAAACTTCTTCGCCGTCCTCGTTCATCATACCTTCGCTAAAGAACCTGCGAAGTTCGATGACGCCCTGCGGCGTGTGGGCGTATTTGCGGTTGACGACGCGCGAAATGGTGGAAAGATGCATGCCGATGTCCTCGGCAACATCTTTCAACATCATCGGTTTTATATGCTCGACGCCTTTATCGAGAAAGTCGGTTTGCCGTTCGACAATGCATTGCACAACGCGATAGATGGTCTGGCGGCGGTGTTCGATGTTCCTTAAAAGATCGACCGCCGATCGCACCTTGTCCTTGATGAAATCCTTGGTCTCTTTTGTGGTTTCGTTCTGATCGAGAAGCTGGTGATAGGTCGGGCTGATCCGCAGCCGCGGGCTGCCGTCGTCGGTAAAATAGATAAGATATTCTTCGTCGATCTTCTCGATGTAAACTTCAGGTGCGACAAAGATCGCGTCATCGCTTGTAAAACGCCGGCCCGGATACGGATCGAGCACGCGTATCTTTTCTATTTCTTCGTCCAGCGCGTGGACATCGACCCCCGTTTCTTTTGCGAGATGATTAAGGCGGTGCGGCTGAAGGTCCTCAAGATGATCGCGGACCAGCCGGCTTGCAAGCGCATCACCGTGGCCGGCGGCTTCCAACTGGGCCAGAAGGCAGTCTTTTACGTCAAAGGCGCCGCAGCCGACCGGCTCGAGATTCAACACCGTCTTGCGGGCCTTTGCAACCATCTCCGGCGAGCACGAAAGCATTTCGCAGATGTCTTCGGGCGAAACCGTAAGGCGTCCATCGTCATCAAGATTGCCGATAATAAAGACCGCGACTTCTTCGACCTTTTCGCTGATGTCCTGCAGATTCAACTGCCACTCGAGGTGTTCGCTCAGCGTGGGCGTGTGGGAAAGGAACTGTTCAAAGCTTGGCGCGTCTTCTTTGTGTTCGAACTCCTGCGTTTTGTATCCGGGGTCGAGGTAATCCTGAAATTCCCTGCCGTAATCGATCTCATCGAACGCATCGGATGTTTCGGCGGCATCGTCAGAGCCGTCGGGGCTGTCCGCATCGGTCGCTGCCGGAGCCTCAGCCGCCTTGTCGGCCGCGTCCATCGCCGCTTCGGCAATACGCGAATTTTCGCCGAGCGATTGCTCCGAAACCAGCGTTCCCTGATCGTGCCCGTTCTCAAAACTTTCGTAATCGCCGTCGGCATTTTGATCGAGTATGTTGTCCGAGATCTCTTTGACCTCGTCACCTGGCTGCACCTCTTCCAGGATCGGGTTGGTCACCATCTCCTGTTCGATCAGTTCGGCAAGCTCAAGCGAGGTCATTTGCAGCATCTCGATCCGCTGGCGCAGCTGCGGCGTCAGGATCATTCTCTGCTGTAAACTGTTCGTGAGTCTTAAGGATGACATTATGAATACTTATTGCAACGGCCAGCCCGTGAGGAGCGATCTGGCACCAAAATTGCACAATTAGATTATACGAAGTTTTAGAAGGAAAGGAAATCAACCGAAAGTGCTGCGAAATCCCTTACGAAGTAAGGCTGCAAATGCAGAAGCCCGCGCGTTAGCAAGGGCGTAACAGTCAACGTTACCAAAAGGTCGCCATTTAAGAGTTACGAGTCGCCATTTAAGCGTTGCGGGTCGCCATTCAAGGGTCCGTTAACGCCGTTGAAGACTCGCGGGACACCTAAATAAGCAAAATAATGCGCAGCAAAGCAGGCGTGACCCAATCTTTTAGGAGCAGCAAAACGTATCCCTATATTTTTAGAGGATGCTGGCAGCTCGGCGGCGGAACACGGAGCCGTACCTTGGCGGTGATTCTATACGAGAGCCAATATTTAACTCGATCTCAGGCACCAGCTTCTCAAGATCGTTTGGCTTAACGAGATATTTTGTTACTCCCGCAGAAATGGCAGCCTCTTGGTCCACGCCGCGGGAAAGGGCGCTGTAAACAATTATGGGGACAACTTGATCGGTCTTTCGGATATGTTGACAAAGGGTTACGGCAGTCATGTCGGGGAGCGCGAAGTCAAGTAGAAACAAGTCAAACTTTGATCGTTTGATCAACTCCATTGCCTGCTGCCCCTCGTTTACAGTTACGACAGAATATTTATGCTGCGACAGCCACAAAGAGATCATTTCGCACCCGTCCTGATCGTCGTCTACGTAAAGTATGCGGTGACTCATTTATCCCTCCGTAATCTGGTCCGTTCGATGTCGGAAAGTTTGCTCAAAAGATAAATAAAAAATCGGGCCGGCCCCCCTTGTTCGATCATCCCATCATGCCGGCCCGATAACGCAGAATCTAGTTCCGCGAATAATAATTCAACTGGGCAAATGCCGCCTCATTTGAAGCGGCTACACTCATGGGGTCTGATTCAGAATTTAACGGCTGGATTGGCTGGCGTCTGTTAAGTATTTTACATAAATCTTCACGATCGGCGATTTTTCTGAATCGTATTTTTGGCATGGTCATTGCGCTTTATGTGATGGGCCTAACAGACTGCCACAATCGATACCGCTATAATTAACGAACAATATCGATTCAACAGAAAAGCTTTCAAATCGTTGGACGAATGATACTGTCCAACATGACAATTCAACACCAGTCATTGGGAGAACTAGCATCTTTCTTCTTGACCGCCTGCTGGATTCCAATAGGACCACGGAAGGGAAATCTCGATGACGAAAACCGCAGAGCCTTTTAGCAACCAAATTCTCGACAAATTACCGCCAGATATTATCGAGCGGCTTCAGCCTAACCTCGAGCACTGCGATGCTGCTTTGGACCACCAGGTCTATTCGGCTTACGAGCCGATAGAGTTCGTTTATTTCCCGCTAAATTCAATGATCTCGATCGTTGCTATGACGTCGAACGGTCAAACTACTGAGATCGGTGTGATCGGGCCTGAAGGAGCCGCCGGCCTTGAGGTAGTATTGGGAACCGCGAGGTCGCCGCACATGAGCATGTTCCAGATCGCCGGGCCTGCGTACCGCATCAAGTCAAAATATATTTTGCGCGAGTTCAATGAATCTCAGATCTTTCGCCAAAGAATCCTCCACTTTGTTCAGAAAATGACGGTACAGGTAAGCCAAACAACGCTGTGTAATCGTCTCCATCGCATCGATGAACGTTTACCTCGATGGCTTCTTATGTGCGATGATCGGATCGTAGGGCGCGAGTTGAGATTAACGCAGGAATTTATCGCAATAATGCTTGGAACCAGCCGAGTCAGTGTCACACAAGCCGCCCACGCACTACAGCAGACCGGTTTCATCAAATATCAGCGAGGACGGATCGAGATCACGGACCGTGAGGCACTCGAAGAGATGAGCTGCGAGTGTTACCAAATAGTCCAAGATGAGTATGCCCTCGATTATCGGGGGTAAGAGTACCAGTGCACTCGCTCAGGCGTAGGCTTCGGCATTCTTACATACAGAACCGGTCCACATATACAGAACCGGTCCACAAATTACACAAAACAAGAAAAAAGATCGAGAAAAGAATAGTGGCAGGCGTGTGGTGTGTTTAGAGCGTAAATCGTTCACCCAAATACAAACGCCGCACGTCGGCGTCCTGGACTAGTTCGTTGGGGGAGCCGGCACGGAGGATGCGGCCTTCGGTCATTATGTAGGCGCGGTCGGTGATGGAGAGGGTCTCGCGGACATTGTGGTCGGTGATGAAGATGCCGATGCCCTGCTGTTTTAGGTAGAGAATGATCTCGCGGATGTCGTCGATGGCGAGCGGGTCGATGCCGGCGAAAGGTTCGTCGAGCAGGATGAACTGCGGCTCGGTCGCCAGGCATCGGGCGATCTCGACGCGGCGCCGTTCACCACCGGAAAGGGCGTCGCCGCGGGTTCGTCGGACGTGCGTGATGCCGAACTCTTCAAGCAGTTCGTCGAGCCGCTCGAACCGCTCAGCCCGCTTCATATCCATTGTTTCAAGCACAGCAAGGATATTCTGCTCGGCGGTCATCTTGCGAAAGATAGATGGTTCCTGCGGCAGATAGCCAAGGCCAAGCCGCGCCCGCAGGTACATCGGCAATCCGGTAACGTCGCGGCCGTTTAGATGGACCGATCCGCTTTCTGTCGTCTCAAGCCCGACCAGCATATAAAAGCTTGTCGTCTTACCCGCACCGTTCGCTCCCAACAGCCCGACAATCTCTCCCTCGCCGACATAAAAACTCACGTCGTCAACTACCCGCCGCCGCCCGTAGGTCTTTTGCAGGTTATCGGCCGAGACGAATCGTTCGGCGGTTTCGGGAACGTGGTGCCCGTTGTTTTCGATTGATGTTTTTGCGGTCGGAGTCACCTACTGGTTCTTTACCTTGTAAACCGAGCGGACCCGCCCGGATGGATTCTGTTTTGACGGACCGTCGCTGGCAACTTGATTATCGCGCAGGTTGATCGTCATCTGCGATCCCCGCGAGGTGCCGCGTTCGAAGTCTTCAACCGTAGCCGGATTGCCGCGAAGGAACACCGTATCGGTGCCCTTTTCATATCTCACATAATCGGCCGCGGCCCGGCGTTCAGGCTGCGTTATCACAACATTATTTTCAACCTCGGTCCGGTCCGGTTCGTTCGATTCGGACAAATAGACATTAGCGTTCTGCCCGGTGATACGGTCCTTTCCCTGCCGGATGTCAACATCGTTTTCGTAACGCAGCAAACGGTCATTACGAGTATAAGTCAATTTGCGGGCGGCAACGAATATCGGCTGATTGGTTTCCACGCCGTTCTCCCGCCGCTTTGCTTCGTAAAGCAGGCTTTGGACGTTATTCTCGGCAATGAGCTTTCCTTCCGGCTCGATCACCGTCAACTGTTCGCCGCGCACATAATTATTCTCCTGCCAGCCGCGGGCGTTGCCGTTATAGATCGCGATCTTTGCCGTGTGGTCGAACCGCGCGGTTTGCGAAGTGACGTAAACCGGTTTGCTGCTGTTGCCGAATGGCATTGCGCCGCCAGTTTTGCCCTGGCTGTAATAGGTCGTGCTGGCGCCGCCGCGAAGCTCGGACCTCTGGTTCTTTGTGTCCCAATCTATCTCGGGTGCTTTCGCTCTGGCCTTGCTGTCCCAAACCGTGGGCGAGCCGCCGCGCATCCGCAGCATTTGATCGGTCGACGTGAAGACCATCCGGTCCGATGACGCGTTGCGGTCGAGTTCCGAAAAGTTTGCGTTCCCCGCGGCTTCGAGCTTTTCGACGCCACTCGGGTTTTGGCCAAAATCGGCCGTCAGTCGTTCGGATGTGATCGTCTGGGTGCCGCGATCTTCCGTGGGCCTTGTCGGAACGCGGACGGTCTTTGTTTTCTCAACGCCGGTACAAGTCTTGAGGTTATTGCCGGTCGCAAAAAAAACACAATCGAAGCGCGGAGCATTTATCGTCGTTCGATAGTTGGCTTCGGATTCGTGCAGCGGCGTGGCCGTTAGCTGGGCATTGCCAACGGCGGCGGCTTTCGTCATGTCCTGGCCGTTCGGGCCAAAAGATGTATCGACCGAATCCGCGCTCAAGCCCTTGTTGGCTGCGTCGGGCGAGGTATCGGGAACGTCCATCGCGATGTCGGTGCGGCCTTTTGTCAAAATGCGGTCAAGCAAGCCTTCGCCCTTGAAACTTACCTCGACGCCGGTCCGGGCGTTCATCGTTACCTTTGAATATTCACCGGGAGCCGCGGGAATGATCTCGGTCCGGCTGGCGCCGTTGACCTCGGCTTTTTTCAGCGACTGTGTGTCGGAAAACATCGCAGCCAATTCCGGACCGTTAATGATGACGGTGCGGTCGGGCGTCGAAGATGCGGCGGATGCGTTCCCGTTCACGTCGGCCCGCCGGATCTTTTTCGCCGCGTCAAGCTGCGCAAATATGCGATCGCCCTTTACGCTGTTCGTGGTTTGCGAGACTTCAGCATTGCCGGTCAGATCGATCTTCCCGCTTGCCTGCTGATAGATCGCCGACGTTGCCCGGATGTTGGTTGGATTCTCGCCGTTCGATGTCACGATGTGGACAGAATCCTTTAACTCGAAACGGTCGGCGGCCTTTTGATATAGGGCGTAGTTTGCGGATATCGTCGCCGGCGGCTGATTGCCCTCGGTGGTCACGATGTGAACACCGTCGAAGAGCTCGATCTTGTCGGCCGCACGTTCTTCCTCGGTTCCCGGCAAAAGGTAAACCGTTGCGCGGCCGGAATTCAGCTCGCTCTTGCGGCTGGGTTTCCCGCCGGCTTCGGGCGAGGTCATGGTTACGGCGACAGTGTCACGCAGTTCGATCCTATTGTTGCCGTGATCGTAAACCGCGTTACCCGCTACCAGATGGGCCTGATCACCGCTGCCTTCGGAGGTTGTGTTTATTTCTACGTCACGGTGCAGTTCAAGCAGCTTTTCCGGGACGCGGACCGTGGCACCGACTGCCTTGCCCGAAACATTGGCTCGTTCGAATTCGACCAACTCCTCGGCAACGGCGATCCCGGTCTCTTTTGTATAAGTTAGCTGTTCGGTTTTGACCTTTAGCTGGTCACGGGTCGCAATATCGACCGCACCGGCAAAGTAGGCGGTAAAATTCTTGTTCTCGGCCGGGACATAAACGGCCTTTTCGGCCGATATCTTGTCGGACGCCGAGCCGTCATCGCTGAATACTTCGAGAAAAACGTTCTCAAGCTCCTGATGATTATCGGAGAACGAAACGGCCTTGTCTGCCCGGATATAGTATTTTGTCAGTTCGCCGTCCATCTCTCGCCGCTCGTAGTTGTCGATCGAAGCGACGACATCTTTTGAGAGCGAAGTGGGAAATCCCTGCATGCGGAATTCGGGCTTCCGGTTTGTCCAAAGCACGGTCAAAACAAGCGCGAGGATTGTTGCGGCCAGGAGAACAATTGCCCCGAAGCCAAAAACCTTCGGCAGGCGTGCCCGCAGGCTGAATCCCTTTTGTATATCGTCCTTAGTTTCCGCCAATATTTTGCTCCGCCTTCAAATCCTCCACGACAAGCTGGAGCCGGGTCGTTCCCTGCCAGCTATTTGCTTCGGCCGTGTAAGCCAGTTCGATGCGGGAACCGCGTTCAAGCGTTCGCTTTTTTGATCTTTCGACGCCGTCCCACCAAACGGCTTCAAATCTCCGCCGCTCGCCGTCTTCAAGCATTATCTTTAGATGCTTTTCCTTCATTACAAATGGCGCATCTCGTACGAACAGCCCTTTTGTGACGAAAACGGGTTTTGGATTGCCCGCGCCGAATGGTTCCAGGGTCTTTACCTGGTCCAGCATCTTCAAGCCCAGCGTCTGCGGTGTTACCAGAGCGTCTATCCTTAGTTCGGGAACAAGATCTTCCTCTTTCAACGCCGCTTGGGCGTAAATATTCAACCGGTCTCTTAGTTCAGCGATGCGATCGGTCCTTATCTGCATGCCGGCCGCGGCCGCGTGTCCGCCGAATTGCTCGAAAACTTCGGAGCAATGGTCGAGAGCATCGAGCAGATGAAAGTTCGCGATACTGCGGGCACTGCCGTGGGCCAGGCCGTTCTCGATGGACAAGACGATCGCGGGCCGGTAAAGCCTTTCGGCAACTCTGGAGGCGGCTAGGCCGATGACGCCGCGGTGCCAATTGTCGCCGGCGACTACGACAAACCGCTCGGCGGCGTATCCGGCCGCCTGCAACATCGCATTTTCGGTGACTTCCTGCTGAACCTTTTGCCGTTCGCGGTTTCGGCTGTCTAGGATGCCGGCAAGCCGCCGTGCTTCGGCAAAACTCTCACTTTCCAGCAGTTCAACAACTTGCCGGGCGACATCCATTCGTCCGGCTGCGTTTATCCGCGGCGCAATGCGAAAGCCAATGTGGAGGCTGGTCATCTCGGTCGTGCAATCGGACACTTCCATCAACGCCCGCAGGCCGGAGTTCTTTGTCCGCGTCAACTCCCTCAGCCCGAGCGTCACGATCGAGCGGTTCTCGCCGGTGAGTTTCATCACGTCAGCGACCGTTCCGATGGCCGCGATCTCGAGGAATTCATTGACCAGGGTCTCATCGGCGTGTTCCTGCAAGAGCGCAAGTGCGAGTTTTAACGCGACACCCACGCCCGCCAGATCTTTATCAGGATAATCACACCCCGCCTGGTTCGGATTAACCACAGCGACGGCCGGCGGCAGGCCGCGGACCGGATCGGAAAGGTGATGATCTGTAATGATAACGTCGAGCCCGTTGGCGGCGGCCCATTCTATCGGCCCAAAGCTTCGCGTGCCGCAGTCAACGGTTATTACGAGGCCCGCACCGTCGGCCTGAGCCTGTTTTAGAGCGTCGATGTTCAGGCCATAGCCTTCGGTAAAGCGATTGGGTATGTGAAACGCAGTGCGTGCGTTCAGCCGATGCAGAGCTTTCCGCAGCAGGACCGTGCCGGTGGTTCCGTCCACGTCGTAGTCGCCCCAGATCAATATCTTCTCGTCGCGTTCGATGGCAGATCGGATGCGGGCGACGGCTGCGTCCATTCCTTTTAATAGAAACGGATCGTGCAGGTCATCCAGCTTTGGAGCAAGGAAACGCCGGGCGGCTTCGGGTTCGCCGTAACCTCGTTCGATCAGCAACGCTGCGACCAGAGGCGTAACGGAGATCGTGGCCGCAAGCGTGCTGACCTTATCGAAATCGTGCTTTATCAGGTTCCAGCGTTTTTCCATACGATAGATCTGTTGCAAGTCGAGTGTGTCAAAACCTCTTTTTGAACACGGATTTTGCGGGTCAAGCGGATCTGCGCTAATTGTTTGTCGAAAAACCCGCCTTTATCCGCAGAATCCGCTTCATCCGCGTTCAAATTTCGCCCATCAATTGAGGGTCGGGTTCAGCAGCCCGAAATACAGCAGGCCGAGGATAACCGCGCCGAGGACGATCCTGTAAATAATAAAGATCGCGGTCGAGTTCTTTCGCAGAAATGCGATCAGGAACCAGATCGCGAGATAACCCACGACGGCCGCAACCAGCGTCGCGACGATCAAAGGCCCAAACGTGTCCTGCGGCAGGATCTCCCATGCTTCTTTTAGTTCGAGCAGTCCACTCGCGGTTATTGCGGGGATCGAGAGCAGGAAAGAGAAGCGGGCAGCAGTCTCGCGCGTTTGTCCGGCGAAGAGTCCGCCCATTATGGTCGAACCGGAGCGGCTTGCGCCCGGCATTAGAGCGAGCACTTGTGACAGGCCGACGACAATGGCGTCGGTTATGCCAAGGTCCTTTAAAGTTTTCCTCTGACTGCTTACAAATTCCGCCAGCGTCAGCAAAAGCGCGACGGCGATGAGCATTATCGCTATAAACCAAAGATTCTTTGTACCCGGACCTTCGATCGTGTCCTTGAACAGTAGGCCGATAACGCCGATCGGGATCGAACCGATAATAATAAGCCAGCCGAGCCACGCCTCGTGCGACAACCAGATCGGCCGGACGCCCCGCGTGCCGGAGTGCATCCGCGTTCGCTTGCGCGTTATCAATGCCCAGTGATCGCCGATAAACGCCGACGTAATGCTGATAATGTCGGAAGCAAAATAAACAAAAACCGCCGCCAGCGTCCCAAGCTGTATAACAGCCATCGTCGCGGTCGTCTGTGCGGCATTTCCGCCGTAGAGGTTTGCCCACCGGCTGACAAACACCAGATGCGCGGTCGAACTTATCGGGATAAACTCGGTCAATCCCTGCACGATGCCGAGTATGATTGCTTCTAAATAACCCATCAGGAATAAAAGGTGCGGACGTTAATGGGAAACCTACACTAAAGACACTTAAACTGTTGTAACGCTTTATGTTCGTTTAGTCAAAACGCCGGATGGCTGGGTCTACGCGAAGAAGGCGGTTAGCGGTCCTTTCGGGCGGCGTAATTCGAGAGGGCCTGTGCGCGGGTCGGGCCGTGGGCGTAGTCGGTGCTTTCGTCCATGGTCGTGAAGTCCGGGCCGATGACGCAGAAATCTTCACCGTCAAGGAAAATTAGCGTCCCACCCGGGCCCGATTCGCTCTGGAGGTCGGGATCGCTTTTTAATTGTAGGAATTCTTCCGTCGGCATTGCTATCGAAGTGGTTCCGTTTGACGGTGGCTGCGTAAAGTTTTAGGTTCCATGAGTTCCGGTACAAAACCGCATTCTCCAAAGTCAAGTCGCGTATCTGGCCCCGAACTCCCGAACCCGGGAATCTGGTCAGTAGGAAAGATAAGTATCACGTCCGAGGATTCCGCGATCTGGAGGTCCACTGGACCCTCCCGCCACGCTATTGACAGGCCATCAGCCATCCAAAACGCAGCGAGTCCGAGAGTGAACGTCATCAATGCGACCCGAATACGCGACTAGGTCGGCTTAATTATCGACTAATGATACCTCAAGGCCGCAAAAAGTTCACCGCACATGTAAAAAAAGCCCGGCGAATTGCCGAGCTTTTATCTAATAAAATCGACGCGGGCTACTGATCGGTACTGGCGTTTGCCGAGCCGGTCACATTCAATGTGAATGTCGTACCCGAGTCGAGTTTCAGGTTGCCTGTGTTCGTCGAAAGGGTTGTCGAACCGTTTGCGGATGCATCGGCCGACTGCGAGATCTGTAGGCCGCGAATATTGCTGCCGAGCGAGCCGACGGCCGAGCCTGTTGTTTGCCCCGCGGTGTTTAGTACCGAACCGGTCGTGCCGAGGGCAGTGTTCGCGACGCCGCCGACGGTTGAGGTTGCGGTGTTCGTGACTCCGCCAACGGTGTTCCCAACGCCGCCGAGAAGCCCGCCACTCGAACTTTGTGTTGTCGTTCGTGTGTTCGACCCGGCGGACAGATCGGACGAGAAGGTGTCGTCGACCGACGCACGCGTCGCAGCTTTTGTTACGGAAAGGATGGTTGCCGTTATAGGAGTTGTCGTGCTTCCCTGCTTCAGCGTGTCGAAAAGTACGCCGATCTGCGAGCCCGCTTTATCCTTTGTTTTCTGCTGAACATCAGTCACGCGTCCGATCAGCTTTGAGCCTTTCTCGATCACGACCTGACCGTTCTGTTTTACCGATTTGGTCGTTTTTAACACGACCTCGTCGCCTACCTTTGCCTTACCCGCGTTTAGCGAATTCTGCAATTGGCCCGTAATTGTCGCCGCGGATTCAAGGTTAAGCATGCCGCCGTCCTTTGAAACCGAACCAGAACCGGCCGCCGCCGTCGAACCGGATGTAGAAGTTGTCTGTGCCATCCCAACCCCTGTAAGCGCAAGAGTTAAGGCCAAG
>JBGTJP010000110.1:0-7305 GCA_041745075.1 Pyrinomonadaceae bacterium
CGACTTAATGACGTAGAACCTCCTGCCCGATACCCCGCCCAACTCAGGCTCGGCCCGGATCTCAATGTCCGCCGTGCTGTTGGTCGAAGCCAAAACATCCTTTGTTCTGCCCTCGCCCGCGATCTTGACCAGGATGCCCAGACTTCCGCCTCCGCTTAATATCGAAATATTCTCCTGGCTCAACTCGATCGAACAGCGCTGGTCAGAGACGATCTCTTTGCCTTCGATTATCCGCTGCCGCGAACCCCCGGAAGCAACGGCTGCTTCCTTTTGCTCGTTGCCCTTTGTGGAGGCAAGATCTTCCCCGGCTTTTTCAGGGGGTTGGGTCGGTTCAGCGTTCTTGCTTTTCGGAACCTTGATGATCACCGGGTCGAACAAGTCCCTTGTTATCGGTCGGTCGCCGACCTTTATCGGATCTTCAACCACTATCACGGGTTTCCTTGGGGCCGTCTCGGCGGGCTTCGCCGGTTGTTCGGCGGTCGTCAGCGGATCCCGAAAAAGATTCACGGGTTCGTCTTTTGCCGATCCGGTTTTGACCGGGTCTTCCGTCTTTAGTACCGGTTCGACATTGGCCGTTGCCGGCGTGTCGGCCGGTTTATTCGTCTCGGAAACCTCACCTGGCCTTGGCGCGTCCTCTGCCTTCAAAACCGGCGGCTCGATCCTGGGCGTATCCTTTTCGCCTTCTCTTACCTGGCTGGCATCCGCTGTTTTCAACGCCGAATCGGCCTTTTCAACCTTTTCATCTGCCGGTTTCGGCTCGATCTTTAGCTCAACCGGCTCACCTGCCGTGGCCTCCGTCGTCCTGGCTGGCTCTGGCTTATCAAAACCGATGTCGTCCTTAGCCTTTTCTTTAGTCGAGGAAACAGTGTTTGGATCTTCCGTCTTCGGTTTTTGCGTCTCAACGACCGGCTGCGGTACAGATTCCGACGGCTTCTCCGAAGTGGCGACAGCCGTCTCTTTCAGCACGTCGGCCTTTTCATTTGCGGGGGTATCTCCGTCCGGGTCTTTCGCCTTCGGTTTTTCCGAGTCAGCGGCGGACGGATCGAGTGTCGGTACAGAGGGCTTTTCGGCAATGGCAACAGTGATATCTTTTAGCGGGTCGGCCTTTTCATTGTCCTTATTGTTTGCCGGTGCATCGTCTTTTTCTTTCGTGGAGGAAATAGGATCTTCCGTCTTTGGTTTTTGCGCCTCAACGACGACCGTCGCAGATGGAGATACAGTTTCGTTCGGCTTTTCGGCAACGGCGACAACTGTATCTTTTAGCGGGTCGGCCTTTTCATTGTCCTTTCCCGGTGAAGCGTCCTTTTCCATCGTCAAGGAAACAGCGTCCGGTTCTTCCGCCTTCGGTTTGACGTCGGCGGCGGTGAGTTCCGGCGTCGATACAATCGGCTTTTCCGCGATAGGCACCACTTTTGGGATTTTCGTTTCCTTCGCCTGTGTTGTCGCCGCTGGTTCGATAGCAGTATTCGAGGCCGGTGCGGTATCAAGAGACCTCGCGTCGGCATCCATCTTCGACTCTGCGGGTTGCGGATCATCCCGCGGCGTTACAGCCGCAGCAATTGCCGTCAACGGATTAGGCCCGATCTTTTCCTCGAGTCCGTCGCGGCTTCCGTGAACTCTTTGATAAAGGGCGTCAATTACACCGTACCTGACCGGGCTTGGCCGGTCGGTCACGTAACTCTTGATATAGCTGTCAAGAGCGTCCTCATATTTTCCGTCCGCCTCGAATGCCGTGCCCAGCCGCCACATGCTTGACCGCCACCAGGCGCTTTTGTCGGGCATGACGCTGATCGCCCGCTTAAGCCGTATGACAGCTTCCGGATAGCTCTTTTGTTGAAACAGCGTCCAACCGGCAAGTTCCTCTATCCGCCCACGAAGGATAGCTGAGAGCATTTGCCTTGGAACATCGGGGATCAGGATCACCTCGTTGCGCGCAAACGCAACAGTCCGGCTTTCGTAAAGCTCGCTTGCCATGACGGCGGCGGCGGGTGCGGAAACATCTAAACCGGCGTCCGCCTTACCGACCGAAGCCTTTATCAACTCGGCCACCTTCGGTAAGGCGATATTTTTTTGAAGCAGCAGGTCGGCGGCGTAAAGTTGACGATGCAGCTTCATTTTATCGGTGCCATTGACGAACTCATCGGTCAGAGCGGCGATCTCGGCGTCGTCCGGTGAGCCCTTAAGTTTTTGAGTGATCTCAAATAGCAGCTTCAACTTGGAAGAAGATTCGGCGTCATCCGCCGCCGCGGGCTCGAGGATGCTGGCAATTCGTTCGTGCGCCAGCAGCTCCTGAAAACTTTGAGCCTCCTTTTCGAGGCGTCCGCCGAGCCTTGTTCGAACCATTCCCCCTTTTACCCCAAAACTCTTGCTCAGCTCTTCAGCCGCTTCCCGAAAAAAACCGGCCTGCAGTCTGGCCGAGGCTATCTCATATTGAAGCGTCGGAAAGTTGCCGTATTGACGGCCCTTAATAAGAATACGCTCGGCTTCGACCGGCCTGCCCTGTTTCATCAGGCCCCGGGCAAGAGCGATGTAGCCCCAGATGTAACGCGGCTCAACATCGATGGCTTTCTGGCCGTATTCAACTGCCTTCGGCGCCCGATCATGGGCGGCGTACCAGTATGCCGCGCCCGCCAGGAGGTTGAAATTTTTCGGCCCTCGCTGAAGTGTCCGGGACATCTCCGCCTCGGCCTCGGCCTGTTTTCCCGCATCAAAGAGCGAAAGAATCAGGCCGGTGGCCGCCATCAGGTCATTTTCGTTCGCGGAAACAAGGCGACGATAGATCGCGGCGGCCTCGTCGGGCTTTCCGAGCGCCCGTTTCATTTCAGCCAGGCTTCGCTTGGCAGGGATCGAATTTTCATCCAACTCGACCGCCTTCGCATAGGCGCCAGCGGACTCCTCAAGCTCGAAGTTTAGCCGATGTGCCAGGCCAAGCGCCTGATACCCGGCGGCCGAATCCGGTTCTAGGGCGATCGCGGCCTGGGCAACGCGTTTTGCCTCGGCCCCGTTCTCGATCCCCAGATAAAATGCAGCAATCCCGAGCAATTGCTTCGGATCGGCCGACACCTTCTTTTCAATTAAATAAGCAAGCTCGATCGCGGCGGAGCGCTGTTCCTGATAAAAGAGGCTTGAAGGGATCTTTGAAATTACTTCAACGAAAAGGCGTTCCGGTATCACGGCCGGGGCCTCTTCCACGGCTAGTTTGAAGCTGATAATTGCCTCCGCCGGTTCGCCGGCCTTCAGCTTTTCGCTCCCGACCACGGCCCGGGCTGTTACGAGGTAAGCAATGGCTTCCGGCAGCAGCGATGATGAAGGAAACTCCTCGACGAATAACTTTAGAAGACGGGCTTTTTCGCTGTTCGTGGCACCCGCGACCGCAGCGTCAAAGCGGTCCCGGTCAGCTTCAGGATCAATGGGTGTCGGTGTCGGTTCAGCGGCCGCTTTTTTTACGGATGCGGCTTTGGCCGAGGATTTCACGGGCGGCCGGGTTGAAACCAGCGCGGTCTTTTTTGACGGCGAACTTTTAACCGGGGTCTTCGCCTGAACCTTTTTCGGTGCCGGTTGGGGCTTTTGGCCAAACGCAAACCCCGCCAGCATTAGAAAAATAACTATCGTTAAACCCTTTTGCATAGTCTATCGACGGCAAGCCGGCCAACGTGCCGTCAAAAATCCTCGACTGTCTCAAAATCATAGCACGAAATTGCAATTGCGCCCCTTCCGGTTTTATCCTCAAACGATGAACGAACTCGATGACGTCTGGTCTCAAATGCTCGCCGACGCGATCGAGAAAGCCAACTCGTCCGGCCGGGCCGATGTGGCCGATTATCTCGGCCTAAAGGCGTCGAACGACCTTTTCCGCCGGACCAGCGTGAAATGGCTGTTCGACGCTTTGATCGAAGCGGCGGCAGCCCAAAATAGCCGTTCAACACCCGCTGTTGTCATCGAGCGCACCGAACCGCACTCTTTTTCGTATCAAGGAGCAAACCTCGTCGGTTCAAAGGTCACATTCCGCTGCGGTGTGAGATGTTTGACAGCCGAGGCGGGTTGGACGCGAACCCCGGCGGACGGATTTATGCGCCGGGGCGGGCTTGCGTTTGCCCGGCTCAGGCATTTTGGGCTGCCCAAATCAAATGTCGATCTGGTCCTTACGCGTTCGAACGAAACGCCAGTTTGGCGACTTCTGATCGAAGATGCAATGGGCGAGGATCTCGAATTGGAAACTCTTGTTCGGCACATCCACCTGCTGCAATAACGCCGCCAGCTTTTTATTTGCGGCCCGCTGCGGTAAACTAGTCGTTACGGCATTTGATGTCGGGGAGACAAAGTACCAAGTGAAAGCAGAGCTTGAAAAGTTGATAGAGTTACAAGTGACGGATACGAACATCCGCAACTTGAAAGATAAAATAGAAACGGCGGAACAAAGGCGTGCTGAAATTGAACAGGAGTTTGAACAGCACGCCTCTTCTATTCGCGAAATTCAGTCGCGGCGCGATACGCTTAAATCGGAGAAGGCGGAGTTCGAAAAGCAGATCGCGGACAATAAAACTTATCTGGAACGCGCCGACCGCAACCTGAAACATGCTCAGAACCAAAAAGAGTATGAGACGGCAATGCGCGAAATGGACGCACTGCAAAAGCAGATCTCGGCTTTCGAGACCCAGATCCTGGAAAGAATGACCTCCATCGAGGAGGTAGAAAAGGAACTCGAAGAACGCTCCGACGAGATCAATACGATCGATGCAAAACGTGACGCCGCCCTCAAGGATTTCGATGCCGAATTAAAGTCCGTCCGGGCGGAATTTAACCGCGATTCGGCCGGCCGCGAGGCGGTGTTCAAAACACTTCCCGCCAGGCTTGCGTCCGTTTATGACCGCATGGCCCAACGCAGCCGCGACGGAATTGCCGTGGCCGAGGTCGTCAACGGCTCATGCAGCGCCTGCTTCATGGCCCTGAGGCCTCAAATGCAGGTCGAGGTCAAAAAAGGCGACCAGATCATCACCTGCGAAAGCTGCACCCGCATCCTTTACATAGCCAGAAAACCCGAACAAAGCGAAGCCGCCGCCTAAACTGCGGCTTTGTTTGGCTAATGCGAGATCCCCCATTCGAACGTATTTTCCCGACCTTCTTTGGAATTTCTCTGCTCGCGAAACACGCGACCCTGACGGAGCGCCGGGGCATCACAATCGTCGATGTTCTGTTGGGCAGGAAATCGAAAGATCAAATATGAACTAACCACTTGCCACTAACTACTGAAAAAATTGTTCTCTTCGGTGATCAGAAGCTCATGTAGTGACGAGTTTATTTTCCTTATCCAAACCGTAACAGCGGTCGTATTGTTTGAGCAGCGTTTTTTGTTAGTATTTACCACCCACGGTGTATTTCCCAACGGTCGATTATTTGACCATTTTCGATAACATCATAATGCGAATGCTGGGCGGCCGTGAGACAGGAATGATTTGCGAGAATGCGCACGCGACTGCCGACGTTTAGCCGTTTAAAATGTTCGCTGTCGCCCGCTTCGATCTCTCCGTGCTCCTGCGAAAGCCCGGTGACACGCATTCCCGTCTCGTTCCCTTCGAGATCGAGCACGTGACCGTATCCGCAGCCCGGATCAAGGCCGACAGGCCCGCGGTCTTTTGAAAGAGCGATCGCACCGGCATCGACGACGAGGCGTCTGCGTGTGTTGTCTTTGTGAATAACAGCCGTAAGAACGGTCAATGCAGTATCTTCAAAGCCGCAGCTGCCCAGCGTGGCCTGAAACGCGTCGAAAAAAATGTAATTGCCGGGCCTTATCTCATCGATGCCGTCGAGATGATCTATCACGCTCATCGTCGGCGTCGAGCCGATGCTGACCGTCGGCACCTCGATGCCCTGGCTTCTTAATCGCTCGGCCAGCTCGACCATAAAGTCGCGTTCGTGTCGGGCAACATCGAGTATTTCATCTCGGGTCTTTACATCATACGAATGCCCGGCGTGCGTCAGCAGTCCCGCAAACTTTAGTTTGGCGGAATCGGATATCAATCGCGGGATCTCGACCGCCTCAGCCGTATGCGGCTCAACACCAACGCGATGCGTTCCGCAGTCGATCTTTACAAAAACATGGAATCTTACACCCGCATTTCCCGCCGCCACGTCCAAGCCCTTTGCAGTTTCCGCATCGTCCGTCAGAAGATTCAGCTTTATGCCGTTTCGCAATATCTCTATCGCCTCGGCAAACTTCCCCCGCTCGATCGGCACTGCATAAGTAATATCCGAAAACCCATGCCGCGCAAACGCTCTAGCCTCAGCAAGCGTCGAAACCGTGATCGCCCCATCATGCCCCGCCGTCTGTATCCGCGCCACCTCGACGCACTTATGCGTCTTGATATGCGGCCGGAGGCGGACGTTATTTCGATGTGCGACCTGGCTTATCCGCTCGGCGTTGCGGAGGACGCGGTCAATGTCGACCAGCAACGATGGAGTAATGGTGTCTTCGAATTTCACGCGGCTTATTATTTCCGATGCCTGAAGCTCTGTTTTATATCGAATCCATGCTGTTCGATCCGGTGTTTGTCGTCCACGGTCGCAATCTCTTTCTGCTCGACAAGAATATTCGCGAGATACATCGATATCTCTTGGAACGCAGTAAATGAATCTTTGATCTTTTCGAATCCGAAACCTTTCAATCGGGGGTTGAGGACGCCATTAGGTTCCTCCACGTAAAATCTCGCGGCCCAGCTCGGAACTTTGTGCTCCAGGAAAATCGCGTCGCTGTTAAGAAACCAATCAAAGAAGAATTGCCTGATCTTCAAATCGCGCGTGTACAGATACGAATGGAATTCGTCGCTGAAATCGCTCCACTCCGCTTCGATCGCGTTGTATTCCTCCTCGGAAAACGCGAATCTCGTTTCCACGATCTTGAACTCGCCCCAGTAATCTTCATCTTGAAAGTTCCTGTCGTATTTATGTAACTCAATAAACGGGTAAGTCTTCCCACAAAAACCAATCAGACCCGAATTTCTATGAAACGGCCGATTCAAATGCGACTTCAAATCGATTACAGCGGATTTCTGATACCGGTTGTAATGCACCTTTTCATCGACACCATAGCCAATTGCATGGTCGTAATAGTCATGAAAATCAGAGTGCAATTTCATTCGCTAGATTAACTTCTTCGCTTTCTTCAGAACATTCTCAACCGTAAATCCGTAATCGCGGAAAACGTCCTCCGCCGGAGCCGAGGCTCCGAATCGGTCAACGGTTAATGTGTCGCCGTTGTCACCGACATATTTCGCCCAACCGAGTGATACGCCGGCTTCGATCGCGAGG
>JBGTJP010000111.1:0-16171 GCA_041745075.1 Pyrinomonadaceae bacterium
ACAAAATTCTGGGATACGTGCGCTCCGCAGATAATTCTGGAGGAAGCGGGCGGAAAAGTTACCGATCTGTTCGGAAACGAGTTCCGCTATGATCTTGGCGATGTGCTGAATTTGAATGGGATCGTCGCGTCGAATGGGATCGCTCACGAACTGACACTCAAGAAGCTGAGGCCGATATTGAGCGATCTTGGCAGGCAAAAACTCACATCCGCGGAATAAAATATCTCGCGGAACTAAAGGTTACGGCCCATTTTCGTGACGATTGGTGTGATTTCGTGGTTCAATCACGCCGTCGGCACGGCTTCCGGGGCTACTTTTTTCTGCCGCTTGCGGAAACTTCGCCAGGTCCTCAGGCCTTCCATTGAAAGACTAAAAATAGGTTTGCGATTTGAAAAAAGCAGTTTGACCCATGCCCATCTGCCCATCTGCGGAAAGTATATCCCGCGGAAAAACAGCCGGGCCACAAGGTGGCTGATCCGCACGTCTATCGGAGTATGCTTGATCGAATCAATGGCCTCGAAGTTCCGTTCGGGGCTGTAGGATGCGGACCACGCGTCGAATGTTTCGTCTTTGGCATCTTCGATCGACATCTTTAGCGGGTTGTGTGCCATGACAAAAGGTGCAAACTCAAGCCAGTGTTTCGGGCGGTGCAGCCTTCCCGCCTTCTGAAGGCGATCATAAAGCGGTGTTGACGGGAACGGTGTTAATTGGCCGAAGACCGGCAGGCCCGGTGCCCAGCTTTCGATCTCGCCGACCGTGCGTTTTGCAACACCCACCGTGTCATTGTCCATTCCAAAAATAAACGATGTGATCGCGAAAATATTCCTGCGTGCGAGGCCGTCGAGAACGGCTTTGTAATCCGATGGCTTTGAGAACTGCTTGTTCACATCGGCCATGTTCGCGGGGTCGATGGATTCCATGCCGATAAATATCCATTTACCTCCAGCTTCGGCGATCAGGTCAACCAGTTCTTCATCGCCAAGCAGGTTCGCGCTGATCTGGGCCACCCACGGCAGTTGTGCTCCGGCAGCGATCATATCCCGAAGCAGCGATTTGAGCCGCTTTTTGTTGATCGCAAGATTGTCATCGATGAAGAACACCGCGATCTGGCCTCTTTCGGCCTTCGCTCGCGCCTTAAGCCTCAACAGTTCTTCGATGACGCTTTCGTTCGTGCGAAACCGGATCGAATCGCCAAAGAAGCCCGTGACCGTACAGAACTCGCAGCCATAGGGACATCCGCGTCCGGTTTCGATCGGCACGACAAAGAATTTACCCCAGCCCGCGCCGAATTTCGACATCGCCGGACGCAGGAATCTCGGCACCAAACTGAACTGTTCCAGATCGAGGCTTTCCCATGGGATATGCGGATACGGCTGCAGGGCCGGCTTTTTGTCGTTGCCCTTGGTATCGATCTCGGGCGTGTAAACCTCTTTGAGAGTTCCGTTTGCCGCGTCATTTACGATCAAATGCCAGGTTTCGTCCGCCTCGCCCAAAGCAACCGCATCGGCGTGTCTTGGGCCGCCGTCACGGCCAAGGGCCTCGTCCGGACACTCCGTCACGTGCGGCCCGCCCATAACGACCGGAATACCCGCCGCGCGTAACGCATCCGCCACCTTATAGGCCCGGGCCACCATTCGCGTCATCGAACCAATTCCGACCAACCCGATCTTCTCGTCCCTACAGAAGCGAACCAATTGCTCGCGCGTCATGGCCTTCGCATTGCCGTCGATCAGGACCACTTCATGTTCTTTCGGGGTAAGCGATTGAAGCAGAAACATCCACAAATGCGGCATAAAATTGCGTGTAATCCCGTTATCCGGGTTGTACAATAAGATTTTCATAACTACTTTCGGACGCGTTCCGCGACGACCGTGTTTCGTTTCGATTTTTGAGAGCGACGCAATTCCGCTGCGGAGGTTCCGTAGAAGGCTGCAAGGGACGATTTCAATACTGACCTGTCGGTACACACGTTCCAAATGAAAAGGGCCGCGTTTGTTGGAAGTGGCGGTGTGTACCCAAAATGCCGCAAGAAATCGAAAGAGGCACTAGAAAACGAGTTTCGGAAGCTCAAGATCAAATGCTGAAACGCGACTTAACAAAGTCTGGATTATATCACAACTTTTTTGAACGCCTGTCGTCGGGCAATTGTATTATGATAATACAGGTCAATCCAGTTTTGCCCACGCCGACCTTCGAGTCGACATAAACCTTCTAGTATCATCGCTTTAGGGACTTCGGGCGTAACGGCCTCGGTGATTCAGCGGAGATCGGATAATACAAAACTATTACATCCTCATCGCCAAGATTTATCGCAAAACGGCCTTTTTTATAATTGGCAGGAAGATGGCATCTGGTAAAAGCCGCCTAAGAATGAGTATTGGCCGCGAGTTCACCGGATACCGCATTTTCCACGAATTGTCCGTAACCGCGTCATAGATCACCTGTGCGACGACCGAACCGTCCGGTCCGGTCTCGCCCGCCTTCTGAAGATTCGGCATCGCCCGGGCGACAAAATTATCGTAAGCCGTCAGGCCATCCTTCTTGCTGATGCTCATCGAACGTTGGTAAAAGTCCGTCTTGATCGGGCCCGGTTCGATTAACTTGACCTTTATCCCGAACTCTTTGACCTCATACTGAAGAGCTTCGCTAAAACCTTCGACCGCCCATTTTGAGGCGTGATAAATACTATAGAGCGGAAAAGTAAGGCGGCCACCCATTGACGCAACGTTGACGATCGTGCCGCGTTTCTGCTCGCGAAAATACGGCAGTATCTCGCGGCAAACATTCATCACGCCATAAACATTTGTTTGTATTTGGCGTTCGATCTGTTCCTGCGTAGCGGCCTCGAACGGGCCGACTACGGCAAAACCCGCGTTGTTGACAACGGCGTCGATACGGCCGAATTTGTCCAACGTCTCGACGATCGCTGACCGGATCGATTCGTTATCGGTAACATCAAGCCGGATGCACTCGACATCGACGATCTTTTTCAGATCTTCCGCTTTTTCCGGCGCCCGCATCGTCGCGGCCACCTTCCAATTCTTTGTCTGGAACAGCTTTGCGGTGTGCAGACCGATGCCGCTGGATGCTCCTGTGATCAGGACTACTTTTTCCACGTCGGCGATTTTACCATTTATTAATCGAATCGTTTATTCACTGAGGCATTTATTCGTGAACTCGGCTGCGATGTGCACCCGAAAAGTTTGGGAAGCCTAATGATTCAATGAACCGATGAATAAATGATAAAATCACTTAATGCGGTTCCTCCACATCTCGGACGTCCATCTGGGCTGCACGCGGTATAATCTGCCGGACAGCCAGCGTGATTTCTTTGACGCGTGGGTCGATGTCCTGCATAAATACGCAATTGGCGAACAGGTCGAATTCGTAATTATTTGCGGAGATTTCTTTCACAAGCGGGTCGTGCCGCCGGAAACGATGGACTACGCATTTGCCGGATTAAGCCTGCTCAAGGACGCGGGCATTCCTGTCGTTGCGATCGAGGGTAATCACGATCAAAAACATTCGGACACGCCTTTCAGCTGGCTGCGGTCGCTTGAAAAGTGGAAACTGCTGCATTTGCTTGAACCGCGAAGCGTGGATGACGGCTTTGTTTACGAACCCTGGGACTACGACCGCGAACATCAAATTCGCGGTGGCTATATCGACATCGGCCGGGCGCGAATATTTGGCTCGGCTTGGTATGGCGGCTCGACCGGATGGGCTGTTCCCCGGCTGACCAAAGCCATAAAGAAAAACCGCCGCGATGGTGCGTTCCACATCCTGATGCTTCACACCGATGTCGAAGGACACCAAAAACATCCGCTCCCAGCAATCTCGGTCTCCGCATTAAAGGAACTGCAAACGGCGGTCGAGTATGTCGGTCTCGGCCACACACATATGCATTATGAGATCGATAACTGGGCCTTTAACCCCGGCTCGATCGAAGTGACTAATATCAGCGAGTTTCGCGAAACACGCGGTGTATTTGTCGTTAATGTGGACGATGATAATTCGATCGCCGCCCGTCACATTCAGGATTATCACCAGCGTCCGTTCGAGCGGCTGACTTTCCCCGTCACCGGTTTTATCGAAACCCGGGAAATAACAATCGGCGTGTTGGATCGTGTCCGAAGCGGGTTTTCCTCCTCCCCAACGGGCATGCCCGAACCGATAATTGAGATAAAACTTACGGGCCGCCTCGGGATTCCAAACTCGACGCTCGAATTGCAAAAGATCAAGGAAGAAGTGAAAAGTTTGACCGGGGCATTGCACGTGCTTATCAAGAACCACACGTCGCCGGTCGAGTACGCCGTCGCCGAGGATTTAGGAGAAGATGCGAGCCGCGAGATCGTGGAAAAACGGGTGCTCGAAGACCTTGTTGCCCGCGACAATAGGTTCAAATTAAAAAGCGAGCAGATGGCCCGGCTTATCATTGGAGTCAAGCGTCAGGCGCTAAGTGACGAACCCCCCGAAAAAATAGCCGATCTGATCGGGATGGAGATTTGAAGCGTTTGACGTATTTTCTTCGCACCTGGAAACCGTATGTCGGAAGCCGCTGAAAAAGTTATATCGCTCAAGCACCTGCCCGTGTTTCCGCTTCCGCTCGTGCTGCTTCCGGGCGAAATGCTTCCGCTTCATATTTTCGAGCCGCGTTACCGGCAAATGCTGGAAGACATCGAAACCGGGCGAAATCTATTCGGAGTTTCGCTGTTTGAGGCCGGCGAAGGATTTAGCGACCGGCCTGAGGTCGGGTCGGTAGGGTGCACGGCCGAGGTTCGCGAGGTCCAGCAGACCGTGGAAGGACGTTCGAACATTCTAACCTTTGGCATTATCAGATACAGGATCCTTGATTTTATAGACCGAGGAACACCATACCTTGTGGCTGAAGTTGAGTTTTTCGAGGATGAGAATGACGATGAAAATGCAGTCTCGGCGGAGTCGGACGTGATATTTGCTCTGTTTGAACGGGTGGCAAAGGCCGCGTTTGGCCTCAGCGGAAACCGCGGCAAATTCCCCGAGATACAAAGATCGGACCCGGAACGTCTTTCCTTTGTCGTAAGCGCGGCATTCAATCTCGAAAACTCGGCCAAATACGAACTGCTCGAAATGACCAGTACACTAGCCAGGCTTGAAAAATTACGGACGGTACTCGAATCAGCCGTCGGCGGAATGGAGGACAGCGCTGAAATTCACAAGGCCGCCCAGACGAACGGCCATTCGAAAAAAAAGCTCGATCTTTGATCTAGTTTGCCGGCTGCGGTTCCGAGGCTATCATCTCCGGCTCACCTAACGAATTCCTGAAAAAATCGATAATGCGCTGGTCATAAGCTTCCGAAACCGGTATCGACGCGTTGATAACGCTGAAGCCTGATGGGCTCAGTCCGGTATTTGTTTCGGCCTCGGTCGAGTTCGGAAAACACTTCGCTAGTTTTGACGTGGAATCCTGATATTCGGGTGCGTCCGACCCGGCAAGCAGCATCGCTTTACGCCCCGCCATAGATCTTGCCGACTCGCAGGTCGGTACACGCGAATAGCATCCTTCGTAAAAATACGGATAGGCACCGAGCTGGCCCAGCTTGGACGTTACCGTGCTAACGAAAGGAAATCGATTATTTATGACCGAGGCCACCAGGCTGTCGGAATCCGCCGGTACCGAATCGAGTACAAGAGCTTTAATTGATTCGTTTTGCGAAGCCGCGTTGAGGGCCGCCAGCGATCCCATTTCAAGCCCGTAAATACCAATGTCCTGGCCGACAAGAGTGCCTTGCGTCGTGGATTTCAGGCCGCGCAGAAATTCTATCGCCGAAGCCGCATCGGTCGATTCGCAGCCGCCAAAGGACGTGTAGGGCACGGGCGGATTTTGTCCGTGGCCGCGCTGGTCGGGCATAAGAATAGTGAAATTCGTTGCTTCATTCAATTTTACGCCCAAATTGAGAACGTGCGACCGGTCGGCACCGTACTTGTGAAGCAAAACAACCGCCGGAGCGTTGTCAACTCCACGAAGCAGCCAGCCGCGGGCTGACGTTCCGTCACGGTTTGACCACGTTTCTTCGGTCACTTGGGCACCGCGGGCGCTCAGGCGTCCGTACTTGTCGGGCGTGACGAGGTATGCGGAGGTATTGGGGTGGGAAGATTCGTGAGCAAACCAAACGGCTGCCGCGCCGGCAGCCACCACGACCAGAAGGACGATCGGAAAAAGCAGCTTGTAAAAGCTCTTCAATAGACGTGTAGATTTAGCCATAGAACATTGGAAAAAAGGAATTTACAACGGGAATCGGGGGTTGTGAGTCTAATTAATGCTTGAAAAGAAAAGGCTTTAGATATGCCGTCTTAAATGTTACCATAACCTCCACCACAAGGAAAGATGTTTTTAACAATGATCAACGTGAAATTCGCCCCAATTTTACTCATTCTTTTATCGGTTTCCGCACTTACGTTCGGTCAGAATATGGGTGCCGCTGCGTCGGCCGGCGCAGCATCGTCCCCATCGGCGCAATTTCTGCCGTTGACGTCCGTAAAAGAAGGTATGCGCGGCACCGCGCGCACCGTTTTTCGCGGCTCCGAACCGGAAGAATTCAATGTTGAGATCCTCGGCGTGCTGCCCGGAGGTGTGGGCCCAAAACAGGACCTGATAATCGGACGTTTGAGCGGCGGCAATGCCGAAAGGACGGCCGTATTTGCCGGAATGTCGGGGTCACCCGTCTACATCGGCGGCAAACTGGTCGGTGCAATTTCTTATAGCTTTCCTTTTGCAAAAGAACCGATATGCGGCATAACACCTATCGAGCAGATGATCGCCATCTTTGAGCAAAAACAACAGCTTGAGGGAAAAAAGAACGCGGAACCGCGTGCGTTTTCATTCTCCGAACTTGCTTCGTCGAATGCAATACCGGAGCTTCCGAAAAACCGTGCATCGAACGGTATTGCGTCCGGAATGAACCAAAATTCGGCGATGATGGCCGTTGCCGGCCAGTCTTTCCAGCGGATAGCGACGCCGGTCACATTCACCGGATTTTCGCAGGAAACCTTGAATTTCTTTGGCCCGCAGCTAATGCAGGCGGGTTTGCTGCCCGTCGCTGCGGCGGGTGGGTCGGCGGCGATAACGCCTCTAAAAAAAGCGGACGAAAAGACACTGCTCGGCGGAACTTCGGTGATGATGCAGCTTACGCGTGGCGATTTCAGCATGGCAGCGGCCGGCACGGTCACTTTCCGCGACGGCGATAAGATATACGCATTCGGCCATCCGTTTTTGAGCCTCGGCTCTTCGGACCTTCCGATGTCCGAGTCGCACGTCGTAACGGTCGTGCCGAATGTAAATAATTCATTCAAGCTCACAGTGCCGGGTGCAATGGTCGGTGCGATGACGCAGGACCGGGCCACGGGCGTTTTCGGAAACCTCGGACAGGCCCCGAAAATGATACCGGTCAGGATAAACGTCCTGACGAGCCGCGGCCAGACCGAAACACTAAATTTCGAGGTCGCAAAAGACGATTTCCTCACGCCGCTGCTTGTAAATATTGCGGTTTATAACACCGTGCTTGCCCAGGAACGCGGTCTCGGCGATACGTCGGTCGAGCTGTCGGGCGAGGTAAAGCTGAAGGGCCGTGAATCGGTCAAGGTAGATCGCAGATTTGCCGGCAGCAATGCAACTCAGCTTGCCGCCGCCGCGATCGCGACGCCCATTCAGGTGCTTCTTCAAAGCCGCTTCGACGATCTTGAAATAAGCGGGATCGAGCTGAACATCGCTTCGAAGGACGGAAGCAGGAACGGCATTCTCGAACGCATTCTCGTCGATCGAACACGGGCCGCCGCCGGCGAAACGGTTGAGCTGCAGGCGTTTGCTCGAACTCAAGCCGGACGCATATTCGTTCAGCGGATACCGGTCACAATTCCGGCGGACCCGCCGGCCGGTCCGCTGGCGATCGTCGTTGGCGACGGGGCCGCACTTCAGAAAGCTTCGTCGACGCAGCAGTTCGTTCCGAGAGACCTTTCGGACCTCGTCGGAACGATGAACCGGATAAAATTGCCGGATCGCCTTTACGTTCAAACAACCCGGACCACCGCGGGTGCTATCATCGGCTCAAGCGAAATGCCAAATCTGCCGCCATCGGTGCTTGCCACGTTAAACAACGATCGGACCGCCGGCGGTATAAAACCTTTCGTCCAAACAATAGTCAGCGAAACCGCCGTCCCCCCCGCCGATTTCATCATCGCCGGCCAGCAAACTATTACGATCGAAGTGATCAAATGATCTAAGCCTTTATCCTCCTCCCCTACTCGTTTTTTATTTTCCTCCCCTCCTCGTTTAAGGAGGGGTGGATGCGGAGTGCTTTTGTACTCCGCAGACGGGGTGGTGACGTTGTTTAGTTAGATTCAATGTTGAGTGATAGTCGAGACCCTCACCACCCCGTCAGCCGAAGCGGCTGCCACCCCTCCTTAGACAAGGAGGGGAGATTTAAGCCGCACCTCGCTAAAGCGCATAAACGCCAGATTACCTTGCGATTCGAGCGTTCCGTCAGCCACAAGTTTACGGACGCGCTCGGCATAAAAACTGTCTGGAACAGCAGGAACGATACCCGAATTGGCCGTCATTGCAGAGCCCACAACACGCTCGACCTTCCGCCACTCTGTAGAAGCATTCGCAAGCAACGCCTCATCGATCTTTTGAATTTCGTCGGCCGTCAACTTGTCAATCCGCCCCTGCTCCTCCTCTTTTGGCGGCCACTCGGGCTTCGGCGCTTCGCTGGTGTCGCCGAATAGCTCTCGCACTGAAATTTCACCCCCGCCTTTTTCTCTATAGATCTTCCCGCCGCCTTCGACAAAGAACATCAGGAAGTTGAAGACCAATTTCAAACTAAGAACGACGGTCTGGAACGAGTCGACACCGTGTATATCAGAAAATTTTTCGTGAAGCCCTTCCAACGCCACCGGACACGCCCAGTTGCCCGTCTCGGTCTCATAAGGCACCCCGACCACTGCCCGGACCTCAAACTCCCGCCCGCCCTCATCGACCGCAAATAAGATCGTCTCGGCAATTAATTTCTTGTTGATCATGAATACTTTCTTCGGGCTATGCCCGCCTATTTGCGGAAAAGCTGTGCTTTTCCGGCCCGGCTCTATCTTGATGTTTGCGGCAATGCCGCCCGAGTTGTGCGGGGAGGCTGGGACACGGGACAAGCAAATTAGGCTTCGCCCTCAACCCAGACTTCGCCGTCGGCATACACCTCTTTTTTCCAGATGGGAACGGTTTTCTTGAGTTCTTTGATAAGCCATTCGCACGCGGCGAAGGCGGCTTTGCGATGCGGTGCGGCGACCGAGATGACGACGCTCGTTTCGCCGATCTCGAGCTTGCCAAGACGATGGACGATCCCGACATTCGCGATCTCAAATTCGCTCTTCGCCCGCTCGATCAGTTTCTGCATCTCCTTAAGGGCCATCGGTTCATAGGCCTCGTAAACGAGATGCTCGGTTTCCCGCACCTCGCCGGAAGCTTTTTCTTTCGTAAATCGCCTGGCATACCCATCAAGCGTCACCGTCGCCCCGCACTCCGGCAGCACAACGCGACGCGCAACCGACGTGATGTCTATCGATACAGTGGTCAGTTCGAAAAAATCCATGCATTCAAAGGAAAAATCTCAGCTAACGATCTTGTTCGCATTCACAATTTTTAATATTCGTTTAAAGGTTTGCTCGGGTTTACAGTTTGAATTATCGACCCGATATTCATTGGCGAGTAGTGAGCGCGTCTTGACTTGTTCGTTCCATTGCAGGGCATGCTCCACATCCCGAAATCCGCCATTGCGCCGGTCAATTCGTTTAGCAAGTTCGTCGTCGTTTTCCACCACAAGCGAAGCGATTATGTAGTCATTCTCGCTAAACAATTCGGGTATCTGCAGCACTCTGAAGTCCTGCAGATCGTTGACGATCACATTCGGGTACCCATACCGAATGTAATTTTTAAGAATATGTACAAGATTCTCAAACGCCATCTGTTCTTCCCTTTCCCCCGCATTGCTCCATTCGCGGTCCAGATGAAAATTCCGAAGGTCTCCAAAATCTATATACGGTGAGGCCAACTCTCGATATAGCAGGTCGCAAATGGTCGTCTTGCCGCTTCCCGGGGCCCCGGCGATGAAGATCAGATCACGCATTACCGATTTTTTCGCGAAATAATTAGCAGAAACTCCGGCAGCCCTTGCATCGGCGCGCCTTCCCAGTCACCGACGTTTTCCCCGTATTCGTCGATCAAGAGCGGTACCGCACCCGCGTTCAGAACTGAATTTAAGTAGTCCGATATAGTCCAGTGAAATTCATACGTCTTTACAGAACCGCTTCCGGGCCGCAGAATGTTGTCATCGAGGTCGTGCTCGAAAGGCCCGCGTTCCCAATATGGCGCATTAACGCTCAGAGAATCCCGCGATTCATGCCAAATTCGACGGAACGGATGATATTCGTTCACGATAAAAAGACCGTCTCGCCGAAGAATACGAACCGCTTCGGAATAATATTTTGCAAGGTCCGCAACCCAGACGGCGACATGTCCGCCTGTGTAAACCACATCAAAGAAAGCATCGCTCAAACCGGACAGATCGGTAACATCCGCTTGCCGAAACGTGATCGAAAGTCGCAGTGTTTCGGCTCTTTCTTTCGCAATATCGAGTTGATTTTGCGATATATCTACCGAGGTCACCGCAGCGCCAAGCCCTGCCATAGCAAAAGCTGCCTGATTGTCCCCGCTTCCAAGCACGCAGACGCTTTTGCCCGAAAGATCGCCAAGATACTCGATCTCCTTTTCACAGAGAACAAGGTCCGGCTCAGTCGGACATCGCTGCCAAAGACCACGGCTGTCCGCGCCCTCGGCCCACCGCTGGGCTCCGGCCTCCCAACGCTGTCGGTTTGCCTCATGGATTTGTTGAGTCATGATTTATTCCCGCGGCCGCAACCCCGCCGATGGCGCACCAAACGATGTCGGCCTTTTCGAGCGCGTTCACAAAACGCATTACGTCGTCCGTGCCGCCAAGTGTTTTGCCAATCGTAAAATTGCTTTTCAGTCATGATCTTTGAAAAAGTATGGTCAAAGAATCAGCCGCCTGATACCGCTGTGAAAATGGCTATCTCATCGCCGTCGGATAGTATGTCGCTGCCGGTTGAATATTTTTGATTTACTGAAAGTAGCAGAGTATGGCTCGCGAGTCCCGGGAATTTGTTCAGCATCTGGGCGAAGATCTCGCGGGCGGGCACACCGACTGCGTGGGACATTTCGATCTCACGTTGACCGGTGGCGACGGCGGTGGCTCCAAAAAATAGGACTTTGATACTCACGGTCTTATTTCACCCTTACTGCGTGTGGGCTTCTGCACTATTTGATCGCTCCGGCAATAGGACTCGAGGCAGACGCATACAGCCGCTTCGGCATCCGGCCGGCGAAATAGCCGAGGCGGCCGGCTTGCACGGCGAGTTTCATAGCAGTCGCCATTTGTTCGGCATCGCGGGCTTCGGCGATGGCTGTGTTCATTAGGATCGCGTCGGCGCCTAGCTCCATTGCGATCGCGGCATCCGACGGAACCCCGACACCGGCATCGACAATGATCGTTGCATCGGGCAATTGCTCCCGCATTATTCGCAGGTTCGACGGATTTTGCACGCCCATGCCCGACCCGATCGGCGCGGCGAGCGGCATCACCGCCGGGCAGCCCGCGTCGAGCAGCTTTTTGGCCATTATCAGGTCATCCGTAAAATATGGAAGAACTATGAAGCCTTCGCCTATCAATACTTTTGCGGCCTCAAGCGTCTGTTCGTTATCGGGAAGAAGAGTGATCGGATCGCCTATCACCTCAAGCTTTATCCATTCTGTCTCAAGCGCCTCTCGAGCAAGCCGTGCGGTACGGATCGCATGATCGGCATCATAACAGCCGGCCGTATTTGGCAGGATCTGCATTTTCGGGTCGAGATGATCAAGAAACGATTCGGTCTTGCGGTCAAGCGGCACACGGTTGACAGCGACCGTTACCATTTCGGCCCCCGAAGCCTTGTGTGCCGCCTTCATTTCATCGAACGAGCGATATTTGCCCGTCCCGATGATAAGGCGCGAACCAAAATCTTTACCGGCAAGTGAAAATTTGTCTGACATAATGATAAGCCAATTTTCACGCAAACCTGTGCAGAACGCAAAGGACAATATCGTCGGACCGCGAGCGTCCCGCTTGCGGCTGTGGCGATGCGACGATCATCCGCCGCCGACGAAGTGGATCACCTCGATCATATCCAAATCGGCAACGGCAACCGCAGCCCAATCGGCACGTCGGACAACCGCCTTGTTCAACTCGACCGCTACCCGCTGCGTCGGCAGGTCAAAGTGGTCGAGCAGCTCTTCGAGGTTCAAACCATCTGGGATCTCTTTTGACTGGCCATTTAAAAACACTTGCATAACCGCTATTACGATTTTCCGTCAGCGGGTCCGCAAATTCAAATGGAGAGAAATTACCCGTGAGCGATCGAACGGCGAAGTTCGATCTCCTCGCCTTCGCTAATGGCCCGCACGAGGAAGGCAGCCCGGCCGGTCGTGAAGCTCGGCATCTGCATATTTACGGTGGCTACGCCGTTAGCGTCGGTTGAGGCATGAAATATGACCGGGCGAAATGTTGAGCCGAGGATCTTGACCATTATCTGTGCCCCGGAAACGACCTTTCTCGACGTGCCGCGGCTTACCATAAAACCAACAGTGTTTCGTTCGCCGCCCTTAAATTTGACTTCACCCAGTATCTCAACGCAGAGCTTATTATGATCCGGGCGTTCAGTAAACACAGGCTCGCCAATGATCGCAACGGCTTCGTCCGGGATGACCACTTCGTCTTCATCGATTATGGCGACCGCTTCGATGATCGGCTCGTCTATCAGACCTGCTTCGTCCAGCCCCTCCTCCGAATCGAAAAAAGGCTTTGGGATCGGCTTTTCACCTGCCCGAAAATCGTCGAGCGGGACCGCAACCGGTTTGGGCAGTTCCGGATCCGACGGCGGTTGTTGAACCGGCGTCCGGGGTTCCGATGAAACGGGTTCGGGCTGCGGTTGATCGGTACCGGCCATTGCCGGCTTTACAGCGGCGGCTTCGCGGGCCGTCATCTTCTTTAGATCTTCTATCCGCCCTGCCTTGATAGCCGCACAGATCAGGCGATGCTGCTTGCTCAACCTTTCGGCAAGAATACGCTCGTTAAAGTTCTTCAGAAGGTCGTCATACGGCGACCGCTTGCTGGCCAGGATCGTCCCGCCGTTATAGACCAGCGAAAGGATGACCGGCTTCGATCGTCCTTTATCCTCGGTCTGTACGTGGTAAATTACGCCCTCGTATTCTATGTCTGTGTTAAAGCCGGTGATCACAAATTGGTATTTACGCGGGAAGGGGTGCGCGGGATAAAAACTGGCGGTGAGTCCGCCTATTAAAAGCTAACACAATGGCTCTTTGAGGGTCAATAAATAATTGACTGTCTCCTGCTGTTCAAATACGTTTGGATGCCGAGTTTGCCGCGATTTTGGTGTTACAGGACGTTCACGGCAGTGCCTTGACAGTCAAACACGCTTAACTTACGATTGACGATGCGGCAAAAAATACGGGATCAGGTGCTAAAACGATCATATTTTTGAGCAAGTTGCGGCCTTTTTTCGGTAATCTTAGAGGTATTAAATGTCTCAGTTCAGCCTGATGGATTATGCCCCGATCGCGATAATGTTTCTGGTCGCGATGGGTTTTGCGGTAAGCCAATTGCTGGTTACTCAGCTTATCGGCCCCCGCAAGCGAACCGCGACCAAACTGATGCCTTACGAATGCGGGAAGGATCCGGTCGGCGGGGCTCGCGACCGCTTTTCTATCAAATTCTATACCGTCGCCGTGATATTTCTTTTGTTCGATATTGAGGTCCTGTTCATGGTACCGTTCGCCGTCGCGTTCAAAAGTCTGATCAGGTCTGAAAATGCAACAGGTATCGCGTTTGGTACCATCGCCTTGATCGAGATATTGATCTTCATCGCAACTCTAATAGTCGGTTATATTTACGTATGGAAGAAAGGCACTTTTGACTGGGGCCTTCAGGCCCGTGTCGAAGCTCGGGCAGAAGCAAAGGCGATGGCCAAGGAACGCCGGGCAGCCGGGATGAAGATCGCAGCGTAGGGCCTAACCGGTAAAGAGCAGTTTTGAGCGGTACGCTTCGCACCCTCAACACTTAACTTTCGACTAATTAAATCATGGGTTTAGAAAATACATTATTCGAATCGCTGCCCGATGTTGTCACGGTCAAGCTGGACGCCGTGGTCAATTGGGCGAGAAAATCCAGCATTTGGCCGGCGACGTTCGGGCTTGCATGCTGTGCGATCGAGATGATGAACACCGTTTCGGCACGCAACGACCTTTCAAGATTTGGTGCCGAGACATTTCGGGCGTCGCCGCGACAGGCCGATGTGATGATCGTTTCGGGCCGCGTTTCGCGAAAAATGGCCCCGGTACTTCGTCGTATTTACGATCAAATGCCTGAGCCGAAATGGGTGATTTCGATGGGAGCTTGCGCGACATCGGGTGGGGTGTTTGATAATTACGCCATTGTTCAGGGCGTCGATAAGATCGTGCCGGTAGATATTTACGTTCCGGGCTGCCCTCCGCGGCCCGAGATGCTGGTCCACGCCATCCTGATGCTTCAGGACAAGATAATGACCGAGTCCGTCAAGGACCGCCGTGATACTTTCGAGCCGGAATCGCGTGTATCGATAGTACCGGGAACGCTACCTGTGACTGAGGGAACTGCGTTGGAGCGCGAAACCGAGATTGAAGTCGCTCAAAATCAAACATCGCGGCCATATTCGATACCGTCGCGACACGAGAAGCGAAGAAGCTCATAGTAATATTTTTCGCCGAAGACCACAGAGCAGGATGCAGAAGCCCGCACCTGTCAGTAGCCCGCACGTAAGTAAGGGCTCTTTGGCAAAGAGACGACTTTTGAGTTACCGAGGCGTGACACGATTTGATTTCAGCTGGGGTTGAATATTAACGGCCTCGAGCCTTACTCACATGCGGGCTACTGATACATACTTTATGACCGAAAAACTTCACGAGTTTGTCGAAAAATTAAAAGAAGAAAACGCCGCTTGGGTTGTGGACGTGAATGAGGCATTCGGTGAAGTTACTGCAATTATACCCGCTGCGTCTATCGTCGATGTTTGCTGGGCGTTAAAATCAAAACACGGCTTCGATATGCTTGCCGATCTATGCGGATGCGACCGTGGTCCCGAGGAAGATCCGCGGTTCGAGGTAAACTATCACCTATTTTCTACCACGCATTATAACCGTCTGCGGTTAAAGGTTTTGCTTTCCGAAGATGAACCAAATGTCCCCACCGTTACTACGCTTTGGAAAACCGCAGATTGGCACGAGCGTGAGACATACGACTTGTTGGGAATCGTCTTTGAAGGGCATCCCGACCTGCGACGCATATTGCTACCGAGCGATTTTGACGGGCACGCATTGCGAAAAGATTATCCGCTGCGCGGATACGAGCCGTACAGTATGAACTAAGTCCGGCGCTTTTGTCCGGCATACTTCAGTTTGCCGATCCCCGGTCATCAAACTGAAGTTTGATGGACGCCATTGAATATGAGCACCGCAGTTGAGAACATCCCAGGCCAGTTCGAAGTGATGGACCAGTCGCTCGATTCCGAGATGACGCTGTCGATGGGGCCGCAGCATCCTTCGACGCATGGTGTTTTGCGGCTTGATCTGCGGCTCGACGGCGAACTGGTCGTAAAGGCCATTCCCGACATCGGCTATCTCCACACGGGAATGGAGAAGCTCTTTGAATATAAGAAGTACCAGCAGGGTATTGTCATCACAGACCGGATGGATTATTTAAATCCACTGGGCAACAACCTCGCGTATGTAATGGCGGCGGAGAAACTGCTGCAGCTCGAAATTCCACCGCGGGCACAGGTAATCCGCGTTTTGATGTGCGAACTACAGCGGATCGCGTCGCACATGGTATGGCTGGGAACGAGCGCTCTTGATCTGGGTGCGATGAGCATCTTCTTTTTCTGTTTCCGCCAGCGTGAAAAGATCCTCAATCTAATTGAAGCAGCCTCAGGCGGACGAATGACGCCGAGCTATTTTCGGATCGGCGGGCTAATGATGGAC
>JBGTJP010000112.1:0-44393 GCA_041745075.1 Pyrinomonadaceae bacterium
TAAATTCGCATTCACGCATCTTCGTCATCGAACAAAACCGCGACGCCCAATTCAAAAGCCTGATGATGATAGAATTAGGCATTGATGCGTCGAAGTTGATTTCAGTTTTGAACTACGACGGCACGCCGATCGCAGCGGATAATATTCTTAGGCAGATAAAAGGGAAGATAGAAGTATGAGAAGTGGAATACCTGCACTGCTATTGATTGTTATGGGTTGCCTAATTGGATGCGGAGCAAGCCCTATTTCGAACGGTGTCGAGTATAGTCCACCGCCAGCTAAGGCTACATCACAGAACCTTCCGCAAACTCTCGATACTGGCGACGACAATTCTATCCCATTCGACGAACTCGCAAAAAAGCTGGACTTGCCGCTGCCTGAAGATTTTCCGGTTTCCAAAGGTGAAGTGTTTTCAGGAAAGCCTGCAAAGCCTATTCTTGCCGACAAGCGTGCCCGAAATTATCGGACTGCCATTACTGAAGGCGTATCGCGCGGTCCAAATTTCGCTGGCCGATATACAGTAGTGTCGTGGGGTGCCGGCATGGGGAACTTTTCAATGGTTGTGGTCGATGCCCGCTCCGGGAGGATTTATTTTCCACCGTTTGAGAGCGTAAGTCGCGCCGGGTATTTTCAGTTAGGTGCCGATGAGCCACCATCTTTTCGTTTAGACAGTAGGCTCTTTGTTTTTATGGGCTGTCCTGGAAAGGAATACGAAGGTTGCTCGAACTGGGACAGAGAAGGTTTTTACATTTATAGATTTGATGACGGGCGATTCAAATTGCTCCGATTTGTCAAACGAGATGAATTTGAAGCAGCATCCAATAAATAAGATATTGTAGCCCACCAACGATCAACATTCCGCCGTCCGACTTTGCCTAAGAATGGCCCGGCATACATGCATAAGAAATGCTTGAAAATTTCCGTTAAGTAAGTCAAAATCCGGATATGTCAACAATCGTAGATATTGAAAAGGAAGCCTTGGATTTGTCGGATCAGGATCGGGCAAGACTCGCGGATCTTCTGATCGCCTCCTTGCCCTCGGACTTCACCGACAATGATGAGATCGAAGAAGCTCTTCGCCGAAGCAGCGAAATGGACAAGGACCCGAGTCGAATAATTTCTCATAAGGAGTTTTTCAAGCTTTTTGAAGAGTGGCGTAGGTGAGACAGATAGTCTATGACCTAAGCTCGATTTGATGTTTTGGAGATTGTTGAATTCTACGAGAAAGTGGATGGGCCGTAATTGGCTGACCGGTTCACTTCAGAACTTGAAAAGTTTATCGAGCATATTTCGGAGAGAGCCGAATCCTTTGTCGAGACTCGATCCGGCATCCGACGGGCAAATTTGAATCGTTTTCCGCACCACGTTCTCTTTCAGATTGTTGATACAGAAACAATCAAAATTCTGGCGGTTAAACATGATCGACGGAATCCCGACTTGGGGTTAGACCGATAGCATATGACATACGTTCGACCAGCATTTCGACATCCGGCGTTGTCCAAGAATGATCTTGGGTACACGTTTGATTATTACCAGGGTTCGTTATAGACGCATTGTAAACTATAGACGGTTTTGCATTGGTTGACGTATTATTTAAGTTATGGCAAACGAATACACGGCAGTACTAAAAGAAGACAATGGCGATTGGATAGGTTGGATCGAGGAAGTTCCGGGTGTAAATTGCCAGGAAGCAACTCGTGACGAACTGCTCGAAAGTCTTCGCGTGACCTTGAACGAGGCGTTGGAGTTTAATCGTGAAGATGCTCGTCGCATGGCAGGAGTAGGGTTTGAGGAAGCTCTGATCGCTGCATGAAACGACGCAAGTTTATCAGGCATCTGACGAAGCACGGTTGCGAGGTGCGGGCCAGGATTTAAATCCGGCATGAAAATTCATGAAATCATTTGGAAGGAAGAATTTGTCGATAAGCTGGCGATAAAGCACGGAGTTACAGTCGATGAAGCAGAAGAGGTTCTCGATTCCGACCCGCACATTAGAAAGGTTGGAAAGGGCCAAACCAGGGGCGAGCACGTTTACGCGGCGCTGGGTCAAACATCCGGCGGGCGGTATTTGATAATATACTTTGTTAGAAAACTATCCGGCGCAGTCTTGCCCATCTCGGCACGGGACATGGATGGGGGCGAAAAGAATTATTATGCAAAACAAAAAGAAAGTTATTGATTCGATTCCCGACACGTTCGCCAGCGAAAAGGAGGCTGGCGAATTCTGGGACACGCACAGTCTGGCCGATTATCAGGAATTTCTCGAACCGATAGAGATGACGTTTGAAATACGTAAGCGTACCTATGAGGTGCAAGTTTCTGAAGATGTTTTTGAAGGCCTTCGAAAGGAAGCCGAGTTAACTCATCAGTCAGTCCCGACAACAATTGACCGCCTTTTGCGAAAGGAGCTATCACTCGCTGAATGACCTACGTTCGACCAGCATTTCGACATCCGGCTCTGCCCAAGAATGACCTTGGGTACACGGTTGATTATTACGAGGGTTCGTTATCGACGCTTTGTGCGGGGTGCGGGCATGACGGGATCTCGGCGGCGATAGCGCAGGCGTGTTTTGAGATGAACATCGAGCCGCACAAGGTGGCGAAGATGTCGGGCATCGGGTGCTCGTCAAAGACGCCGGCTTATTTCCTCAGTAATTCTCACGGGTTTAATTCCGTTCACGGCCGGATGCCATCGGTTTCGACGGGTGCGAATCTGGCGAATCGCGATCTGATCTATTTCGGCGTTTCAGGCGACGGCGACACGGCGTCGATCGGCATGGGACAATTTGTCCACGTTATCAGACGAAATCTGAAAATGGTTTACCTGGTGATGAACAACGGCTGTTACGGCCTGACAAAAGGCCAAGACAGCGCGACCGCTGACGCCGGTTCGAAAAACAAACACGGCTCAGTCAATCTGTTTGAATCCATCGACCTGGCCAGCCTCGCCATCGAACTCGGCGCGACTTTTGTCGCACAGAGTTTTTCCGGCGATAAGGATCAACTAATTCCTCTCCTAAAAGCCGCTATGCTGCACAACGGCTTTGCGTTTCTAAATGTCATCTCGCCGTGCGTCACGTTTAACAACAATCCCGGCTCGACCAAATCGTACGATTATGTTCGCGAGCACATGGAAACGACCGCCCTGATGGATTTTGTCCCGATCGCAAAAGAGATCAAGGCCGAATACGGCGAAGGCGAGATCTCCGATCTGAGGATGCATGATGGCACTATCATCCACCTTCATAAATTAGAAAAAGATTGGGACCCCAACGACCGCCTTTCCGCTACGAACGCAGTCCGCTTTGCAAAACGCAGGGGCGAGATATTGACCGGGCTGCTTTATGTAAACGAAGATTCGACCGATCTTCACCACCTTCTCGATACGTCGGAACGCCCGCTGAATTCGTTGGGCAAAGACGAGTTATGCCCCGGCAGCAGCATACTGGACTCGATCAACGAAAGCCTTCGGTGAGCTAATTATGGGCAGTGTTATTTGCCTGTATTGACCTAGTTTCTCGAAGCCATTTTAACCACCGGTCCATTCCTTCGCCGGTTGTTGCCGAAACTTGCAGCACTTCTATATTCGGATTGACCTGACGGGCGTAAGCAATGCAAGTTTCCACGTCAAACTTAACGTACGGCAGCAGATCGATCTTGTTCAGGATCATCAAACCGCTCGCGCGAAACATATGAGGATATTTAAGCGGCTTATCTTCGCCTTCGGTAACCGAAAGTATGGCGACTTTCGCCTTTTCACCTAGGTCGAAAAGGGCGGGACAGACCAGATTGCCCACATTCTCTATGAATAAGAGGGAATTTAACGCCGGATCGAGACTCTTGATTCCGCGTTCAAGCATGTCGGCTTCGAGATGGCAGCCCGTGCCGGTATTTATCTGAACAGCCTTGCAGCCGGTGGCGCGTATACGCTCGGCGTCGTTGACCGTTTCCTGGTCGCCTTCGATTACGCCGATCTCGAACTCATCATTCAACGCCAAAATGGTCTGTTCCAGTAACGTCGTTTTGCCCGATCCAGGCGAGCTCACCAAATTCAAAGCAAGAATATTTTTGGCGGCCAGCCAACCGCGATTGCGTTCAGCTATTAGTTGATTTTTGCCAAGAATTTCCTGTTCAAGTTCTATGGTCCGGCTGTGGGAACGGGCGGTCGCTGCCGCCGCGCTGGAACCGGCAACGGAATTATGCTGGTGGCTGTGATCGTGATTTTCGTTCCCGTCATGGTGATCGTGGTGTGATTCGGGACCGTGCGTATGCGAATGGCCGTGTGCGTGGGCATCCTCGTGCGACATCATTTGTTGGTCGCCCGTCATCGGATCGGTGACCGCGATCTGATCGGTTTCAGAGCATCCACAGGTAACGCACATAATTCAAACCTCCATTTCCTTAACTTTCAGCTCTTCGCCGGCGATTATTTCCAGATCGTTGCTGCCGCATTCACAACGGCCGACAAGTGCGGACAAAATGAGAGTCTCGCCGCACGCCCGGCATCGTCCGCGACCCTGAATTTCCAAAATTTCAAGCGATGAACCTTCAACGACCGTTCCCTTCGCGCAGATATCAAAACAAAACCGCACAGCGTCCGGCAGGATCGCGCTCAGTTTGCCGATCTCCAACGTAACGCGTTTTACCGCCGCACCGCCGGAATTTTCCACGCAGATGGCCACTACGCTGCGTGTGATCCCTAGTTCGTGCATCTTTTAACAAATTCGCGGCAGCTGTTCGCCGACGAGTAGGTCGACGATACGCGAGCCGCCAAAGGCCGTATTCATTATTACTGTCCCGGCCGGCGATTCGGCTACCTCGCCGATGATCGCGGCTTCAGAACCCGCAGGGTGCTTTCGCATCGCTTCGATAACAGCGTCCGCATGATCGGGCGGAACGATGGCGACCAACTTGCCTTCGTTTGCCAGATAAAGCGGGTCGAGGCCCAATATTTCACACGCCCCTTTTACGTTCTCGCGCATCGGCAGAGCCGTTTCATTTAGCGTGATCGCGACATTCGAACTCTCAGCAAACTCATTAAGGACGGTGCCCAATCCGCCTCGGGTTGCGTCGCGCAGGCAGTGAATATCAGGGCAGGCCTCGAGCATTGTTTTCACGAGATCGTAAAGCGGCTGACAATCGGTTTCGATCTCACTTTCAAGCGCAAGTTCGTTGCGGGCCAAGAGGATCGCACAGCCATGATCCCCCAAATAACCATTTAAGATGATCTTGTCGCCAATTTCTGCCCGCGTTGCAGAAATATTTACGCCTGCGGGAATGACGCCGACCCCCGATGTATTGATAAAAAGTTTGTCCGCGGCTCCGCGTTCGACGACTTTTGTATCGCCGGTGACGATTGCGACACCGGCCGCATCTGCCATTTCGCGCATTGTCGCCGCCACCTGACGAAGCGCTTCGACTTCTAAACCTTCTTCCAGAACCATCCCGCACGAAAGATAAAGCGGTCGTGCCCCGCACACAGCGAGATCGTTGACGGTTCCGTTCACCGCGAGTGACCCGATATTGCCGCCCGGAAAAAAGAGAGGGCTGACAACATAGCTGTCGGTCGTGAAAGCAAGGCGGTCGCCATTTTTCGCCAACTCCGCCAGGTTGATTACCGCCTGATCTTCCAGCGGGGCAAGCAGCGGATTATTAAATGCACCGAGAAAAACATCCTCGATCAGGTCGCGCATCTTCTTACCGCCGCTGCCGTGCGCCATATTTATGGTTGTTTCGCGAAGCCGGCTTACTCTTTTTTGAACTGCGTTCTCGGCTGTCATAATATCTGAACCTGGCGATCAAACCGTTGCCGCGGCGGAGTTTCTGGTAATTTGAATGCGGCCGTAATTGTAATAGGCGGCACACGCTCCTTCCGTCGAAACCATCAGTGCTCCCATCGGCGTTTCAGGCGTGCATTGCGTGCCGAAAATTTTGCATTGATGCGGTTTGATAACACCTTTTAGCACTTCGCCGCATTGACATGATTTCGGATCGGCGATCTTGAGATTCGGGACGGGGAATTTCCGCTCGGCATCGTAATCAGCATATTGATCGCGAACGCGAACGCCCGAATGATCGATCGAACCGAGGCCGCGCCATTCGAAAAATTCGCGCAGTTCAAAGACTTCCTGCACCGCATCAAGAGCAGGCATACTTCCATTGTCCGGCACGATGCGGTTATATTGATTCTCGACCTCATGCCTGCCTTCGGCCAGTTGTTTCAGCACCATCCACATCGAATGCAGCACATCGAGCGGCTCAAAACCCGCGACAACTATCGGTTTGTGATAATGGTCAGCGATAAAATCGTACGGCCGGATGCCGATCACCATACTGACGTGGCCGGGGCCTAGGAATCCATCGATCTCAAGCTGCGGCGAATCCAGGATGGCCTTGATCGTCGGAATGATCGTAATGTGGTTGCAAAACAGCGAGAAGTTCTTTATCCCGTCTTTTTTTGCCTGCAAGACGGTCAAGGCCGTGCTCGGCATCGTTGTTTCGAAACCGAGGCCAAAGAAGATAACTTCCTTGTCCGGATTTTCTTTTGCAAGTTTTAACGAATCAAGCGGCGAATAGACCATTCGCACATCTGCACCTTCCGCCTTTGCCTGGAGCAAACTTTTTTTCGAACCGGGAACGCGCATCGCGTCACCGAATGTCGTGAAAACGACGTGGGGAAGTTCCGCCAACGCAACGCAATCGTCGACACGCCCCATCGGCAAAACGCAGACGGGACAGCCCGGGCCGTGAACGAACTCAACCTCCCGAGGCAGCATATTTTGCAAACCGTAACGAAAGATCGAATGCGTGTGCCCGCCGCAAACTTCCATGATCTGAAGCGGACGGTTTTTCGCAATGTCGATCCGGCCGACAAGCTGATTTATCTCGGTCAGCAGTGTCTGCGCCTTAACCGGATCGCGGAATTCGTCAACGTATTTCATTATTCTTCTCCGCACCGTCCAGGCCGCCGCGTTTGTCCGCTAGCAACGTGTGAACCAGGTCCCACAGAATATGATAGATCGCCACATGGCACTCCTGGATTCGATGAATACTGTCGCTCGGCACGACGAGGCAGTGATCGACGCTCGCACTAGTTTTCATCTGTCCGCCGTCCCCGCCAGCCAAACCAACGGTGACAATGCCGTGTTCTTTTGCGGTCGCAAAGCCATTTATCAAATTTTCGGAGTTACCGCTTGTCGAAATGCCGATCACGGCATCGCCTTTTCTGCCGTGCGCGATGATCTGGCGTGTGTAAATGTTCGCAAAGCCGACATCGTTGCCGACGGCGGTCAACATAGCCATATCCGCGACCAAATTGATCGCGGTCAAAGCAGGTCGTCCAGCCGTCACCGGATGAAGAAATTCGACCGCCACATGAGCAGCATCACAGCTTGAACCGCCGTTTCCCATCGTCAATAGACGGCCGCCCGATTCATAAACCGCGGCGATCACGCGGGCAATTTCTACAACAGCCGGGCCGTTCTGTTCAAAAAACTCCTGCTTAACATTTACGCTCTCTCCCGCTTTCTGCCTCACCGATTCGAGCAGTGCCTCATCCATCCGCGAAGCATCGTGACGTTCGCCGTGAAGAAAAGGATAAAGGAAGTTTGGAGAGGTTCCTGTCATTTACATTCGTCCGTTCGTGTTACTCAATCTCCATTTTGAAGGCTTGCTAAAAGCAAATAGCTATCAGCCCATCCTATTTCAAGTTCCCGACGCCCGCATCGCGGCGATCTCGGCTTGCACTTCGCCCATTTCTTCGAGCAGTTCGAGAGTTTTGGCGGCTTCCTCTTCGTTGATACGACTCATCGCAAAGCCAACGTGGACCAGAACCCAATTATTCACACAGGATTCGGGCGGGTGATCATCGTCAACAATGCATGAGATATTTATCTGGCGCCGCACGCCGCCTACATCGACGGTCGCAAGTTTCGGTATGTTCTCGTCAATCGAGATAATTCTGCCGGGAATGCCTAAGCACATAATTTTGGATCTCCCCTGATCAATCTGGCGGCCGCTATCGCGGCTTGGCCCAATGATAGTCCGCCATCGTTCGTCGGCACATTTCGATGCGTCAGAACCTCAAATTCCTTCTCTAGCAAGCGGCGGGTCACTTCTTCCAACAAGACCTTGTTCTGCCACACGCCGCCCGACAATGCGACAGTTTTTGTTTCGTCCTCACCCGTCTCATAGCAGCTGAGCTTTTCGATCATCTGTACGATGATCTTTGCCAAACCCCTATGAAAACGTGCGGCGATAACGGGAGCCGGTGTCTTAAGTATCAGATCGCCAAGCACTGCCTGCCACATTGCATAGGGCTCGATGTAAGGCAGATTCGATTCCCTTAATCTCGGTATAGCGAATGGATATGCCAGCTGCTCATCTTCTTCACGAATGGTTTTCTCGTCAACGATCGCTTCGAATTCGACGGCTCCCTGGCCTTCATAAGCGGCGTGTTCGCGGGCTATTCCGACCGCCGCGGCGACAGCGTCAAAAAGCCGCCCGCATGAACTTGCCAGCGGAGAATTTAGGTTCTTTTTGAGCATTCCGTCGAGAACCTCGCGCGGTTTTTGGTCGAGAAAATCGAACAACTCCAACTCCGAATAGTTCAACGCAAACCGAGGCCATCCCATTTCCGCCATCAAATGCGCATACGTGTTTCGCCACGGTTCCTTTATAGCCTGCTCGCCGCCGATCATCGCAACGGGTTTGAACGTGGCAAGCCGTTTGTACGAACCATAGTCCGCAAGCAGGAACTCACCTCCCCAAAACGTTCCGTCGTCACCAAATCCGATGCCGTCCAGAGCTACACCGATCACCGGCTTTGCTCCAAGAGGTATATCGTTTTCCGCTAGGCACGCGGCAATGTGAGCATGATGATGCTGCGTTTCGATCAGCGGAACTCCGATCTGTTCCGATCGTTCGCGGGCAAGCTTGCTCGAAAGATATTCCGGATGCAGATCGCAGACCAACGCTGAAGATTTGTGCTGATAGAGTTTTTCGTAGAGCTGCAGATTGTGACGATAATCGGCCTGCGTCGCGGCATCTTCAAGATCGCCGATATGTTGCGAAACTATAGCTTTGCCATCCGCGAGCAGACTGAAAGTGTTCTTCAGCTCACCTCCAAAAGCAAGAACAGACGGTGCGTTTTCGAAGCCGCTTGGTAATCGAATCGGGGCTGGTGCATAACCACGAGCCCGCCTCAGAATTCTCGGTTCACCCGCCATGATCTTCACGACCGAATCATCAACGCGCTGAGCGACCGGGCGGTCGTTCATCAGAAAATAATCGAGGATCTTTCCAAGCCGGGACTTGGCCTCGTCGTCGTCGATACACTGCGGTTCGTCGGATAGATTCCCCGACGTGAGCACGATCGGCCGAGGCATTCGCCTCAAAAGTAAAAGATGGAGAGGTGTGTTCGGCAGCATTATCCCAAGCGTGTTTATTGCCGGAGCTACGCTCGGCGCGATGTCGGAACCACCTGCGGTAGTGGGTGGCTGAAGGTGTTGAGTCACCTTCGCGCTTGGATTATCTGCGTTTAACCGCCCACTAACGCAGGCGGTTCTGACAATAACGATCGGCGCTTGATGGCTTAGCAGCAATTTTTCTTCCGCATCGTTCAATTCACAATATTCTTTAGCAACATCAACATCGCGGGCCATCAACGCAAACGGTTTACGCTCGCGCCGTTTTAAATTTCTTAAACGCTCAACCGCCTCTTCATTGGTCGCATCGCACGCCAGTTGAAAGCCGCCGATACCTTTTATCGCGACTATGAAACCGCGTTGGATAAGCGTGCACGCGGCATCAACTTCATCAAGCATCGTGAAAGCCTCGGCGGTAAACGGCTTGCCATCGGCTCGTTCAAGCCAGGCTTTCGGACCACACTTGTAGCATGCGATCGGCTGCGCATGAAAACGCCGGTCGGCCGGGTCTTCATATTCGGCACGGCAATCGCCGCACATTTCGAAACCCGTCATCGTTGTGTTCGCCCGGTCGTAGGGAATATTTTGAATTATCGAAAGCCGCGGGCCGCAATGAGTGCAGTTTGTGAACGGATAACGAAAACGCCTTGCGAACGGATCAAGCGTTTCCGCCTTGCATGAATCACAGGTCGCCGCGTCGGGAACTATGCCTGTATGAATCGTGGATGTTTTGCTCTCAGTAATTTGAAAATCGAAAAGTTCGGCCAAAGGATCGATCTTTCTCCGTTCGATCGCGCCGATCTGCGAAAGAGGAGGGGCTTGCTGTCTGATCTCCGAAACAAAATTCTCAAGATCGGTGGGAGCGGCCTGGGCAATAATTTCTACCCCGTTTCCATTGTTCAAAATTGAACCGCGCACGTTAAATCCTTTCGCCAAACGCCAAACCGTGGGCCGAAATCCGACGCCTTGGACCAAGCCCCGCACCGTGATGCGTTCGGCGATCTCAGTTTCTTCAACTTGTTTTGCGGCTGAGTCCAGCATTATTTCGAGATCGTTTCTTTAACCTCATCGGACACGCGCCAAAGCAAAGTTCGGCTGTTGCCCGAATCGCTGACCACCAGTGTTTCGCCTTTTGCAGACAGGCCATATGGCCAGCTCATGCTGTCGCGAACGGGCATTTGCCAGCGGTTGTCGCCCTTATCCTGGAATGTTGGTTGCCCGGCAAGCAGCCGGGCGGGCGCGCCCGAAAGGCTGTCGTCCATGTGCCAGGCGACCAGTCGCGAACTCGCCGTGTCTGCGGCGACAAGCCAATCGCCGACAGCTGCCAATCCGTACGGCATATTCAAGCCGGCGGCTATCGGAAAATAATTGCTCTGATTGTGATCAACGTCGGCCACGCTTTTTTGGCCGAGGACAAAATCGCACGGCTGATTATCGCGACCCGGAACCTCGTTCCAGACCATGATCCGGTTGTTGCCCGCGTCGGAAACACATAAACGTCCGCACCAAAGAGCGATCCCGTGCGGCCAACGCATGCTCGTCGCGTCCGGTTCGTCACCGCCGTTCTCGTCGCGCGTTTCAAAATCGTCCTGGCCAAGGACCAGATCGGCCGACTGGCCATTTATTTTCGGCAAACCATTCCACATCAACAGACGCCGGTTGCCGGTATCTGCGACCCACAACCGTTCGCCGTCCCAATGAAGGCCATAGCACCAAAACAAACTTTCCGCCGTCGGGTCGTCTTTTCCGCGGTTGCTTTCACCAGAAACAAAATCAGCCTGGCCTAAAACGACATCGGCAGGCTGATTATTTTGGACAGCTGTTTCCTTCCAGATCAGGATCCGGTGATTCCACGCATCCGCGACAGCAAGTCCTTGTCCGCAGGCAGTAACTCCGGTAGGCACATTCAATGAGTAAGAGGAGATTTCACCCTTCGCGTTGCGCCCCTCGTGATAAAAGTCCGGTTGGCCGATAACAAGGTCGGCATCCGAATTATCGTCTGTCGGGATCTTTTTCCAGCCCAAAAGGCGGTGATGGCCGGTATCGGCGATCCATAGAGAATCGTCGCGCAAGATCGCTCCGCCGCGCGTGCCAAAGATCGTACTCGGTGTCGGACAAACGGGAACGGCCATCTCGGCACCCTTTTTGGTCGTGCCCAAAACAACATCCGGCACCGTCTGTAAAAGCGGGCGTGCCTTGTTAGCCGCCGAATCTTCCAGGTTTCGGACGGTCGAATTGAGTTTTACTCTTAGCGTTTGAGTCATTTCAGCTGAATAAAATTAGCCTAAGGATAAACGCGGATAGTAGATCGGTCTAACTCAAGTGCTGGCTGTGATCCGGAGTTAGCTGTGGCCAACGGTGGATTAGTGGATGAAATTCCTATTCCTCTAACCGCACTTCGACCGTGTTTCCAACAACTCGGACGGCGTGGACCTTCAACTGCACTTCCGGCACGGTCATGCATTCACCTGTTTCAAGCAAGTATTGAAAACCGTGGTATGGGCAGGTAATAACGCCGTCGCGAATCTCGCCCATTTCAAGCGGCATACCCAGATGAGCGCAGACATTGTCGACACAGCTCACCATATCGCCCTGCCGGTGAAGCAAAACCGATCGCTCCTTGACCTTTCGCTCGATGACACCAAATTCAGGGATGTCCAATACGCCGCAAGCGTCAAGCCATTTTTCCTTTGCATTCGTCGCAAACGGGCTGATGTAATAGAGTTTTTGATCGCCGTTTGTTTCCGTCTCAGGACGGCCGCGGCTGACCTGATTTATATGTTGGATCTCGGGACAATATTCCTTGATGGATTTTTCGATGCCTTCGGTCAGTGTCTGGCTCGACGCGGGACAGCCGTGACATGAACCGACAAGCCGTACCGCGACCGTATCGGGCGGCTTTATGGCAACCAGTTCGACGTCTCCACCGTGCCCCTGCAGCATTGGCCGTACAGCAGCCAGCGCTTTTTCAACACGCGGCTGCAATGGCTCCTTTACAAGCCCGTGATAGAGCAAAACACCATAAACAACGCTGTCTCCGAGGGCTTCACGTAGGCGGGCTCCGGAAGCGGGGTCATCTTTTAACGCTCGAATGAGGCGTTTCAATGCCTCTTTATGCAGGTCTTCGATCGATGTTTTAAAGGCCCTAGCCGTGAGCAAATAATGTTCGTCCCAGCCGGCAATGATCGCCTCGAGCTTATCGATATCGCCCGCCAACCGGTCAAGGTCGGCCCCCGAATCCTGCTGAAGTTGTGTCGCCGGTTCCGCCATTAATTATATTTCAAATTCTTAAAAAGATAGGGCATTAAAGCTCCGGTGATAAATCCGCCTATGATCGCCGCCGCCCATTTCGGCACGACGAATTTGCCCAGAAGCACGATCAAAATTACAGCGATAATAAAGCCGATCGCCCATTGCCTGATGACCATTCCATTGTCCCGGAACAGTTTGCCCTTGAGCATCATCGTGGCTGAATTCGTAAACATTTCCCACATATCATTACCTCAAGAAAGAAAAAACAGGATAAGGACACCGACGATCACGCCGGGAATTACAGCGGTCGAGCCAAACAAACTTCCCATCAAGGCCGCGAAGGCTTCGCCAAGGTCTTTACCGCCGATTATTCTTCCAACCAACGCCCCGCCTGCAATGCCGGAAATAACTCCGACCATCATTGCAAACAAAATTAAGATGACCGCCATAAATGCATTACCCTCCGTTTCTAAATTTTCTAATGCACTGCTCCATTTCCCGCCGTCATCGCCGCCGACATTTCCTGATCTATTTCCTTCAACGTTTCGGTGATATTGGCGACGCCGTCCGCCTGCCCGAATCGATTAAAGATCTCACGGGCCTCCAAATAAAAGGTGCGGGCCTGATTTAGATTCTCCCGATTACCTTTTCCCAGGTCTTCCGAATCATCAGGCAAGTTCCTCAGCACATTCGCCTTGTTTGCGATCGTATTTGCGTATTCCATCGGTGTGTCGCGCGGATTGCGGACACGCAGGGCCTCATCGTAGGCCTCTATCGCACGAAGGTTGTTCGCCAATGCGTGGCTGCTCGACGCGTACTGAAGTGCGTTTCCAAGATTGTTCTGGATCATCGCGTATTCACTTGGCTGATCGATAATATTTATGACTTTCAGGACTTCCTCAAACGATTGAACCGCCAAAGCTTCGCGCATTTTGCCCCGTTCGTCGCTCATCGGGATCGAGAGATAGGCGATCGCAAGATTGTTGTGCAGGATGGCAAAGTCCTGTGGATAATCTTCTTTGGAAAAAACACGCAACGCATTGTGATAATGCTGGATCGCGTCCTGAAGCCGTCCCGCTCCGTTTTGCGCTAATGCCTGTGAGATCAAGCCAAGGTTAAGTTCGGTCTCGGCCGCTTCTTCTTTCTGCTCGAATTGTTTGAAGGTTTCCAGAGCTTCGGTAAATGCTTCCTGGGCCTTGTAAAGGACCGGATTTCCACCAGTAGGCAAGGTTTGGTAAGCCGTCGCCTGCCGAGCCTTTATCCGCGCACGCAGAAGAACCGCGGCTTCGGGACAAAACTCAAGGGCTCGAGAATAAAGCTCGATCGAATCCTCGATCTGCTTAGGCGACTTAGGCTTTTGTTGAATGCCCATCGCCATTTCCATCAGCATTTCGGCCTTTTCTTCTGCTGTCGCATCTTCGGTTTCGATGGCCCTTAGCGCGACCTCAAACTGTGTGTCGGAAAGAGTTCCCATAGAAGAGATATTCCTTGCCCGAAATAATGTGGCTATAACTTTTGACTATGGTCCAGATTAGAACTAAGACATGAGTTTGTCAACTAATTTACCAAACTGCAAACTTAGTTTACGCTGCGAGGAACGCCGGCAACAAGCAATGCCGCTCGGTCGGAGAGCCATCGAACATCACAATGCCTCTCCTCAAACTGTTCAACGTAATCGTGGTTGCGAAAAAATTCCTGGGCGTGGATTATCCGGTCGCCCTGCGCGTTCCGGATCTTCAGCATCAGCCCGCCGGCCGAGTCCTGGATCAGCGGAAATACAAGTATGCCGTCCTCATGCGGCAAAAGAGCTACCGCCTCGACGCCCTTAAGATATGTATCGACCGTATCATGTGGAATATATAGATTTCCGCGGGCGATCTTTATCAGATGTTTTGTCTGTCGATCAGTCATATTCGGCAATTATTGCCTTGAGGCGCCCGATGACCACGTCCGCCGATCTCTTCGCCTTTTCAGTCAACTCAAGGCCGATATCCAAGCTCGCGGCCTCGATCAAAAAGACTGTCACATCGACCGGGAAATCGTCCTTAAAGATCTTACGCCCTGCATAAATGGCGTGGTCCCAGCGAAAATCGTGCAGGCTGTAACTTGGCTCTCGTTCCGCGATCAATTCTTCACCGGGCACCTCGTAAACACTGCCTGGATCGCTGCCCGTATTGCTGGCATCGACGATTATCAGGCGCGACGAACCCCGGGCGTGAAACATGACATCTATGCCGCCCGTTCCTGCGTCAAAAACACGCACATTCTCTTTTGGATCTGAACGAAGGAGTGTCTGCAGCCGCTGGGCGACGTAAACGCCTACGCCGTCATCCGACCGGTTCGAATTTCCGCATCCGATAATTGTCAGCACACGGAACTATCCATTAAATACGCCAAACAATGCAAGACCACTGCGGCTCGACGGGAAGTTCCAGCTCGGGCAGTTCACAGTATTTTCTGTGCTTGAGGTAGTACATGCAGGTTTCACAGCTTTGCGAAATGTCATCAGGGTCGCCATAAGGGTCGGCGGTAAAGCCCGCGATCACAAGCTTTTGTTCATAATCGTCAGCGGCCAGGTGCCCAAGCCGCCCCACGACTTCGCTTACTTTCTCGCTGGTGTATGCACGTTCCTCCCAATCGGTTTTTAAGCCGTCAGCAAGCATTTTTCCCAGCTTTTCTCGTAAAGAATTGTCGTCGGGCATAAGACGGCACCGCCAACACTTAGGGCTTGTTCATCTATTCGTGAATTCGGGGCCGCAGTAAATTCCACGCGACTTTTATATTCGCCAGAGGCGGCAATACCAGTCGGGTTCAACCGGAACGGCAAGTTCCGGCAGATCGCACCATTTACGATGGACAAGGTAATACATACACTCCAGACAACGCATCTGATCGGGGCCATACGGCTTGTCGGCAAACCCGGACAACACTAGCTTGGCCTCGAGGTCATCTTTTGGAAGATCGCGAAGGTCGGCCAGGAGTTGGGCAAACTCTCGATGGGTTTCCGGAAATGGCTCCAGCTGGGTTTCCAGGCCATTCGACAATACCTTGCCGATCTTGTCGCGTAAGGCGGTTTCTTCGTCAGTGTGCATTCGAATTCTCTTGAGGCTTAATTATACACACAACTAAATCGGAACCGCCGCTATCAACGCGGCGGTTCTGTTATGAGGAGCGTCATTAACCGATTCGAAAACGTGAGAGTTCTTTTCCGGTCTTGGCATCGTGTGCGTGAACTGTGCACACCAGGCATGAGTCGAACGAGCGGGCGACGTGTCCCACTTCCACCGGGTCCGTCGGGTCCGCGATCGGACTGCCTACCAGCGCGGATTCGATCGGGCCCAGATTGCTGTCAGCATCACGCGGGCCGACATTCCACGTGGTAGGAGCAACGATCTGGTAGTTCTTGATCTTGCCGCCCTCGACCTCTATCCAATGGCACAAAGCTCCGCGAATAGCCTCGGTCGCTCCCCAGCCGCGGCCGTCCTTTTCGGTTGGCTTTATATACCACGAATCGTTTAGTTTGAATTCGCGCAGGCAATGCTCGGCTTGCCGGTAAAGCTTGATCGTCTCGTGCATCCGGGCGATCTGCCTGAGGTGAAGGCTCGGGCCGCCCATCGTCTTGTACATATCAAGGATGAACGGATCATAATGCTGCCATTCCTCGCCCTGGCGACCGCCGGCTACCATCTGCCGGGCGAACGGACCGGCTTCGAGCCGTCCGTAATCGATGTCCTTGACGGCCGTAGCCCATGAGTATTTCTGTTCGAAATCCGTAGTGTTCTTTTGGGTTGCTTTGGTCGTACGGTCAAACGGATGCTGGTCGGTCGCCTGTTCGTCATACCATGCGTGGGTGACGTTTTCACGGCATCGCTCCTGACTCATCGTAAGATGCGTGTCGCTCGCGCCGTCATAAATTCCGCTCTTCATGATCAACGCCGCGTTTCGGCTGTCTATCGTCGGTTTTTGATATTTGTCCTCATGCGGCAGATAGCCCCACGAAACATATTTACCGACACCGCCGCCGTACTTGTCGATCCCGACATCCAGGCCCATTCGCCAATAAAAACCAAGGTCCGAATTAGCATGTGCCGGGCTTTCGTCAAGCCAGGTCATGAAATCCTCGTGCGATTTGATCTCTTCATACCGCTCAAGCGTGCACCCAAGCCACATCGACTCAAGCCATTCGCTCTTGAAGTATTCGAGGATTCCCCATGCCCGCGTCACATCGGTCAAGGTCGGGGCGCACATGACACCGCCCGGTACCATGTAGCTCGAGTGCGGCCACTGGCCGCCGAGCATGGCGTAGATCTCGACAGGTTTGCCTGAGATCGTCACGCCTTTTTCATACGATGTACCGGTGAATGGCGCAAAGCGTTTGCAGGCCTCTTCATAGTACTTGCTGCCGCGATATTTTTTGTTGGTCATATCGATGGCGTATAGCCCGTAAAAATATCGAGGCTGACTTTGCAGGCTTTCGGTTATCTGTCCCAGATTGCGGGCAAGGATCGCATTTCGCGGAACTTCGGCGCTCCACGCCGTATCCAGGGCCCAGGCCGCACAGGTCAGATGCGAGGCTCCGCAAATTCCGCATGCTCTTGGTGTTACGACAAGGCCGGCTTGCGGATCTTTGTCACGGAGGATTATCTCGAACCCGCGAAATAACTCTGCCTGCGTCCAGGCGTTTGTTACGACGCCGTCGGTAATATCCACGCGTACATCCAGATCGCCTTCGACGCGTCCGACCGGAGAAATGTCTAATGTTTGAACTGCCATATTTTTAACTCTCGCCTCCCTTTACTACACGACAAAGATGTCTTGTTCCGCCCACGCCGGAGCAGCATTTTTCGCCGCCGCGGTCATTGACATATATCCCTGCTTATCCACACCCTCAGGCATTTCTTTTGGAAATCCCATAACGGTTTGCGTCTTAAAGACGGTTCCCGGGGCGAGATCGAAGAAAGGGAACTCAGGCTCGGTGCATCCGAGGCACGGCATTCCGGCCCGCGTCTTGGATGATTGCCGATTCCACAGAATGCGGTTGCAAGGGCTGTGGGTCATCGGCCCGCGGCATCCCAGATCATAGTAAAGACAACCCTTACGCTGCCCAAATTCGGTCGCGGAAACCTTATATGCAAAATGCATGTTCCGGGTACAGCCGGTTTGCGTAAAGCTCTGGAAAAATGTCTTTGGACGTTGAAACTCGTCGATCGCGATATCGCCCGCCCGGCCCGTTGCCACAGCGACTACGATCTGCGTGATCCAGTCCGGGTGGGCCGGACAACCGGGAACGTTTATTACCGGCAGGCCGGACTTTGACTTAAAGTCTTTACCGAGGAAGCCGCCGTGCTCCCGTTTCAAAAATTGCAGGCCCTTTGAGCCGGTCGGGTTCGGCGCCGTTGCCGGTATTCCGCCCCATGTTGCGCAGTCGCCGATAGCTACGACGTAGGTGGCAGCGTCGCACAGTTCGCGAACCCAATCCGCCATTGGCCGTGCGGCGAATCTCTGCCACTCGCCGGTGCCATTCGGTTCTGTCACGACCGTACCTTCGAGCACGAAAATATCGAGCGGTATTTCACCTGAAACACAATCCCGCAAGATCTTTTGCAAATTGTCACCCAGCTCTACCCCAAGCGACGGATGCCAAAGGATGTTAATACCAAAATCGGTAACGAGGTCGCATGCACTGGGTTCTTCCGCGTTCAGGAACGACATCGTATTTCCCGAACAAGCACCGCCCTGCAGCCAAAGTAAATTCGCCATTTTCTGCTCCTTTTAAGATCTCATCAAAATAAGGCCAAAACTTGTAGGATCTTGCCGGTGTGAGGAACCGGCCAAGATCGAAAAAATGAAGTATCGTTTAGTTCCGTGCAATACCTGTGCCATCCAGGTGCCGACCGGTACAGATGCCACAAAGGCTGGTTCTATTGATATTATTGAACTTACCGGGAGCACACGAGATCGAAAAGAATGGCAACTTAGTTTGCAAACGATCTATTCCGCAAACTAACTTTACAAGGGAAGTGATGGATTGGCGGGCTTGCTAGCCGCGGCGGTTGCCGCAAACAGGGCACTCTGCCTCGAGCGTATAGCCGAACCATATCCCCTCGCAGCGGCTGCACCAATGGCCGTTCGTTTGCTCGGGCGCGAGGCCTAACTGGCGGGCAAGCGGCGTGATCCCCAGATCGGTGAAAGGTTTTGGCCGGTCCGCCGCGTCTGGGGTAAAAGGCGGAAATTGAAAAATCGCGGCATCCTTTTTTGTGTTGCTGCCATTTTCTTCGTTCATCTATTTTTCCCCGGCGGTTTTAGCGAACGTCAGAGCATGTTCTAGTTTGTAACGCTTTATCTTATTTGAAAGCCCGACTCGTGATAAACCGAGTTCTTTTGCGGACTTGGTGTAGTTCCACTTGTTTCGGATGAGCGATTGAGACACCATCTGTTTCTCGATCCGTTCGACGGTTTCCTTGAGCTTTCCGCTGCTGTTGAGCGCACTGCGGTTCTCGCCGTTAAATTCATTCGATGCAATTCCGCCGTCGATCGCAACAAGTTCTTCCGACAAATGCTTGAGTGTAAGAAACTCGCCGTTTTCGGCGAGGGCGACCATCCGGCGCATTTCATTCTCCAACTCGCGGACATTGCCGGGCCAGTAATGCGCTTTCAAACGCCGCATTACCTCGAGCGTTATTCCCGGGATCCTTCGTCCATTGGCCTCCGCATACCTGTTGGCCAGATGTTCCGCCAAAACCGGTATATCCTCTACGCGCTCGCGCAAGGCGGGCAGCTGCAGCTCGAATCCGCGGAGGCGGTAATAAAGGTCGCGGCGAAACTTTCCGGCATCCACCAGGTCCTTCAGCGAACGGTTTGATGCGGCAATGATCCGGACATCGCATTTGCGCGTTTTTTCCATCCCCAGCGGTTTGACCTCGCCTGCCTGTAAGAATCGCAGCAGGCTGACCTGAAACGCGGGCGACACGTCAGAGATCTCGTCGAGAAACACAGTTCCGCCGTCCCCGGCCGGAAAAAGCCCGAGCCGGTCGCTTATTGCTCCGGTAAATGCACCTCGTTTATGGCCGAAGAGTTCCGATTGGAGCAGTTCGTCTGGCAGGGCTCCGCAATTTTGCACCAGGAAAAGATTCGACCGCCGGTTACTAAAGGCGTGAATGGCCCGCGCAAGCAATTCCTTTCCCGTGCCGGTCTCACCCTGGATCAAGATGGGAAGGTCGGTGACCGCTCCCCGCTGTGCCAGGCTGCAAACACGCATCATCGGCTCGCTGACAAATACCAATTTGTCGAATTCAAGATTATGCTCTGGCTCCGGCGGCGATGCACTGTTTTTGTCCCAGATCGAATCTGAAAATTTAAGGGCCCGGTTCAAGTGGCGGTGACGGCGGGCAAGTTCGCGGCTTTCCAGGGCACGACGCACCATCAGCGAAAGCGCCGTTGGGTGCCAGGGCTTTCTGATGACCTGATAAACGGCCGCTTCGGTAATATCGTGGTCGATGTTCTTTAGATATTTGTGTTCCGCGACAAGAATACGAATTGCCTCGGGCTGCGTAACCCGCGATCGCCGAAAAAGATCAAGGCCCGACATCTTCCCAATGCGAAGGTTGCTGAGGATCACATCAACTTCACCCGCCTCCAGAAGTTCGAGAGCTTCTTTGCCCGACCCGGCAGCAACAACCTGATAATCCTCGGAAAAGACCTTAGAAAGGGACGCATGATCGTCTTCTTTCTCATCAACAATTAGAATTAGCCATTCCTTCATCGTCTAAATGTTCTTTACAAGATGCAAACTTTATTTGCATATTAACATACCTCACGATCGGTCTCACAATTTTGTTGAAACAAGGGGGCGGAAGATTCGACTAATTTAATAAGGAAAAAATGCCCGGTGCGTGCCAACACCACCGGCGATCTAAGTCTGGCTGGTACAGATGGGTTTGATGGAATGAAAATTGGTACACCCGGCAAGATTCGAACTTGCGACCCTCTGATTCGAAGTCAGATACTCTATCCAGCTGAGCTACGGGTGCGAAAAAGTAAGTTTAATTTGCCCGGTCATTGATTGCAAATCCTTCGCGTTTTTTGCGCGATGCCCGCCGCCGATCATTTCGCACCCGGCTTTGCGATAAAACCTTCGGGCACCTTTTGTATCTCGACGCGAACGAAGCGCACAACCTCGCGGATCTCCGCTTCACTTAGATCGTCCTTGAACGAGGGCATTCCCTCGTCCTCGATGCCATTATAAATATAGCCGTAGAGCTTATCGTCGGCGAAACCTTTGATCTTTTCCGAAGTAAGGTCGTCGGGCTTTATCGATTTACCCTCGATCTCGATCCTGCCGCCCTTACCGTCTTCGCGGTGACATGCGGCGCAGTTCGACATATAAAGTTCCTTCCCGGCGGCAAGTGTTTCGGGCGGCGGCGTGGCATTCGGATCCGGCGTAACAATAGCGATCGGAACATTGACGGTATTTTGGTTTGATGTGGGCTGGCTGCACCCGCCCAAAACGAATATGGCAGCTGCAATAGGCCCGATCGATCGTAACTTCATAAATTTTGCTCCATGCACTTTTATTCTACGAGTGTAACCGATAAGTCCGGCCCGGGAAAAGTGCGGCCGCCGCAAGTTGCGAACACGCTCGCCTTTGGTCTATCGTTCAGATTATGCCCAGCACAACCATCGCCGGTCGCTTCGTCATTATTCTTATAGTCCTAACATTGGTCCCATCCTTCTTTTCGCAGCCCGGACAAAATTCGCTCGATCTTCCGGGACTCGCGTCAGCCGTCGTGGTCCGCAAAGATTCACGCGGGATTCCCTACATCGACGCAAAAAATGACGCCGATCTCTATTTCGTGCAGGGCTATGTAACCGCGACTGACCGTCTGTGGCAAATGGACATTCTGCGTCGGCGGGCACGCGGCGAGACGGCCGAGATATTTGGCAAGGCGGCGCTTGAGGACGATAAATTGTGGCGGCGATACGGTTTCGGTCAGGTCGCGGACGGAAACCTAAAGTTGTTGTCGCCCGAACTTCGCGGTGCGTTGGAACGATACGCGGCTGGCGTTAACGCATACATCGCAACACTTACGCCCGAAACGACGCCGGTCGAATTCAAGATCCTCCAATACAAACCCGAGCCTTGGCGGCCGAGCGATACCATCGTCATCGGCAAGATCTTGGCCGAGGCACTTAGCTCAACCTGGTATCAAGACCTTCAAAGGGCCGCAGCCGCCTCGCTTCCGGCCGATAAATTCAGGGACCTGACAAACCAGGTCACGCCATACGATGTCGTGCTCTTTGGTAAGGATGCGCCGGTAGTTATTCCAAGAAGTCGTGTTAGGGCTCCAGTATCCGAAGGCATGCTTCGAACCGCTGCTTTCCAGCAGGATATCCGCGACCGCTCGCTCGCCTCGATCGGCCTGTTCGCCGAAGACCTCTCGGCCAGCAATAACTGGGTCATCTCGGGCAAGCTGACGGCGGACGGCAAACCGATCCTGGCAAACGATCCGCACCTGGCGGCGACGGCTCCGGGCATCTGGTACATGGCGCATTTGACTACACCGACAATGCGCGTCGCGGGCGTCACATTTCCGGGCGTGCCGGGGATCGTCCTTGGCCACAACGAGAATTTCGCCTGGGGAGCGACCAATGTCGGGCCCGATGTTCAGGACCTTTATCTTGAGACGTTTAACGCCGAAGGGAAGTATAAGACGCCCGGCGGATGGGAGAGCCCCGTCATTCGCAAAGAAGAGATAAAGGTCAGGATCAGCCCGCTAAAACCCGAAACCGAGACCGTAACGCTCGATGTTGTCGAGACCCGAAATGGCGTCATCAATCTTGAGGAGCGCGGCAAAAAATACGCCCTGAAATGGACCGCCCGCGATCCAAAGAACAGTGACCTCGGAGCCTTCTTCAACCTTAATCGCGGAAAGAACTGGGACGACTTCAAGGCCGCCCTCAGCCAGTACGGCGGTGCGACCCAGAATTTTGTTTACGCCGACGTAAAAGGGAACATCGGCTGGTACGCCGCCGGGCGCATTCCGATCAGGCGGACCGGAAACGGGGAAGTGCCGTATGACGGCTCGACCAACGACGGCGAATGGACCGGCTATATCCAGTTCGGCGAACTCCCGAACCTTTACAACCCGCCGAGCGGCCTGATCGTAACGGCGAATCAGCGGACCATCGGGACAAACTACAAACATCCACAGTTCCTCCGAGATGCGGCCATGCCCTGGCGTGCCCGGCGCATCTTCGACCGGCTGACGGCAAAGAAAAAGATCACGATGGACGACGTAAACGACGTCCAGCATGACGTTTTCAATATGCCGTTTTCGATGCTTGCAAAGGAGATAATGGAATCGGGTGCCGCTTCGCCGCAGACGATAGCCCTCTTAAAGGGTTGGGACGGAATGATGACCGCCGATTCTCCGGCCGCCGTCGTGGTGAACGAGATCCGCAACTGCATGACGAACAAGATCGCCGACGCGAACAAGCCGGCACCCGCAAATGCTGTCCGCGAACGCATCTTGTTTTGGGCGATTGCTCAAAAATCGAAGCGTTGGCTTCCTCAAGGTTTTGCGAACTACGGCGAGCTGATAAAAGCCTGCGATGAAAGCTCTCGTGCAAGTTTGGCCGACCCAAAACGTTTTGGCCCCGACGAATCGAAATGGCGTTGGGAAGGCATTTTCCGGGCCCGCTTTATGCACCCGCTCGCTGCCGCACCGCTCATCGGCGGGCAATTCTTTGTCGAACCAAAAGGCGTCAACGGCAGCGGCCAAACGCCAAACGTCGGCCCCTACGTCTCAATGCGCCACATCGCCAGCCCCGGCAACTGGGACGCCACCCGCTTCGTCATCCCCTTAGGCCAAAGTGGCGACCCAAAATCGCCCCACTTCCGCGACCAGTTCGAAATGTGGAACTCGGGGACACCCGCAGTTTTCCCATTCTCAAAACCAGCCGTCGAATCCGCGGCCAAAACCACCAAAACAATCCGGCCCACTAGCTGATGCCAATTTTGGGCTTGCAGACGGCTCCGCCTGCATCAGCGCCGGTCGCGGAACATTGTGTGCCGCGTCCTAAACATGCCTCGGTTCACGCTCTCAGCTTGCTGCCTCCAAGATTTTCCTTGAAAAATGAAATAACTTAAACTATAGTGGTAATGCCTAGTTACGTCTGGTTTCACTGGACTTTCCCTCCTTCCGGATCATTCGCTATTCCCTCACGAAGATGACTGAAAACAAAAAGGCTACGTGCAATTCTGCTCTCCTTTTATTGGCTCCGGGCATTGTCTCGCTAGGATGGGCGATATACGGTTTCCCGACAGAGAAGATAGGTCGCGGACTTATAACCCTGGCGGTAGTGACGGTATTTTTTAGCACCCTCCTGCGGATCGAACTGCCTCGCACAAACCTCCAGCTCACGGTATCGGACTCTCTGGTTTTTCTTGCGCTCTTGTTTTACGGAGGCGAGGCCGCTGTCATCCTGTCAATGCTTGAGGCGGGCTGTTCGTCACTCTATGTAAGCCCGACGCACCCCGCCCGCGGTTTTAGGAGCTGGCGTGCGATCCTGACCAACGTTCTGATCGCGGCCTTTTCAACCTTTGTCACCGCTGCGGTTGTTAAAATGATGTTTGAACCGTCGGCATCCATCATTGAACGCGGTGACAATGGGCGGCTCTTCTTGTTGCTGGCGGTGATGGCCCTGACGCAGTTTACGGTAAATACATTCCTTGCCGCCGCACACGTCGCGGAAAAGACTGGGCGGAAATTACTCGCTGTCTGGAACGAATCTTGTTTCAACGCTCTCGGGCTTTTTTGCAGCGGAGCCGTAATGGCCGGTTTGAGCGCTAAAGCGTTAAAACAGATCGACATGGTTCAGTTCATTCTCGCGATCGGCTTCTTTGGTCTTGTGTACTTCACCTACAAACGCTATTCGGACGATGCTAGCCGCTCCGTCTTCCAGGCCGAGCAAACGGAGGCAGTTCGTGCGGAACAAGCAGAGGCACACGTTCTCGAACTCAAGCAAGTTGTTGATGAACTTACGAAAACGGCCGAGGAACTGGGCGAAAGCCGAGAGAGTTTTCGGTACGCCGCATTTCACGATCCGCTTACAGACCTTCCCAATCGCAATTATATCGTGGAGCTTATCGCCCAACTGCTAAGCGATAATGGTGGCCCGGGGAACGGAGATTTCGCAGTCCTGTTACTGAATTTGAGCCGCTTTCGAACGATCAACGACAGTCTTGGCTATCACACGGGTGATCGCATAATCCGCCAAGTTGCCAAGCGTCTCGGCGAACTGCCTTACGACGGGGCAGTGATCGGCCATTTTGGTGGGGATAAATATGCTGTGATTCTCCCTAGCCGGCAGAACACTGCGACAGCCCAGGAGTTTGCTGATACCGCCGCCGTCAGCATTCGCGAATCGATCCGCTTCAAAGGACGACAGGTTTATACAACCGCGAAGTTCGGCATCGTTCCTAGCGCCGCGTCATATAAGAATGCTCAGGATATCTTGCGAGATGCCGACCTGGCCTTATACGCCGCCAAGGACGGTCATAAAACCTGGTCTATATTCGACAAGTCCATGCGCTCGAGCGCCGTTTCAATGCAGCAACTCGAAACCGATCTCCGCTACGCGATCGTATGTAACGAATTGGAGGCTTTCTACCAACCGATAGTGGATCTGCACAACCTGACGCTGCACGGCTTTGAATGTCTCGTACGCTGGCACCATCCAAAACGCGGCTTCATGTCGCCCGATGAGTTCATTCCCATGAGCGAGGACACTGGACTAATAATTCCGATGACTTTGCAGATTTTGCGGAGCGCGTGTGATCAGCTCGTTGAATGGCAGAATGTGGCCCCCGAGTACAAAAGTTTGACGATGAGCGTCAATGTGTCGGGAAAACACTTCTCCGATTCAAACCTCGTGGGGCAGATCCGCAAGATTCTGCGCGAAACCAATGTCGACCCGACGTGTTTGAAACTGGAGATAACCGAAACCTCGACTATGGAAGATGCGGACAATACGATCGAGAAACTTAAACAGATTCGCGATCTTGGCATAAAGCTAAGCATCGACGACTTCGGAACTGGGTATTCCAGTCTCAGCTATCTTCACCGATTTCCGATCGATACGCTGAAGATCGACCGGTCATTCGTCAGCAGCATGGAAGAGGCGGTCGAAAACGACGAAATTGTCCGGACCGTGATGGCCCTCGCAAAAATTCTGAACCTCAGCGTTGTCGCCGAAGGGATCGAGAATGTCCAGCAATTGAGTAACCTTCGTCGACTCGGTTGCGAATTCGGGCAAGGTTACCTTTTCTCACGACCCGTGCCGGCAACCGCGATCGATCGAATTCTAGAAGACCATTCAAACTGGCGGAACCTTCTCTTCGAAACCGGGTTTGCTGTCGATTTTGAAAAGTCCGATTATCCTGAATCCGGATTCGCGAACTGATCCAGGCTTAGGCAATTTGATTCAGAGGCCACAACGGAGGCACTGCTTTCAAATATCCATTCTTCCTCCAAGTTTTCGATATAGCAACTTCTCACTCCTCGCAAGACCTATTCCTTCTGCCAAAAGCCCGGGCCCACGTTGAGCACCATCTTTCGCCGGAGATCTTCTTCCTAATATTTCCCCCTGATCCGAACGGCCCGTTCTATCACGTCCGCGTTCTCCAATATCTTCAACCGCAGGTCGTTATCAAGCTTCGGATTTTCGGCCAGGAATTTATTCACTATCGCCAAAGCCTCCGGACTTCGCTGGCCGCCGATGAACGCGCCGAGCCAGCCGTTGACGAAGAATATCTTGCGATTGCGTTTGTGGTTCGGCAACTCCTGCAAAGCCTTTTGCAGATACGGCAGCGTCAGGTCCGAGTGCCTGATCGAATTCCAAGGCCCGAACGCCGCCTCGATCCAGCTTTCCGAGATGTCCTTGTTCTCGGTAAAGTCCTTCCAATACTTCGCCTTGTTCTCCGCCGTCGCGATGCCGGCCTTTGCGGCGTAGGCGTATCGCTTTGCCTCATCGCCTGTCTCGGTCTTTTCCAGATCGGCCAACAACTTCGCCGCCTCCGGGTCATTTAGGATCAACAACCGCGTCACGATGTCGAACTTGTCTTTTGTCTTCAATGGAATCAGGGCGGAAACACGACCGGTAGGGAGTGTGCCCTTTGGCGGCGCGACCTGCACAGGGGCACCCTCGCTACCGCTCAGGTTTCCGTCTGCGGCCAGCAGCTTTTTTAATACGACCCGTGCGTTTTCACTCGCCGCCACATTTAAGAATGCCCTGTAATAAGTAATCCGCTGCCCGAGCGTCCCGGCGTTTCGCATCCGCTCGATCAGCAGGTCCTCGACTCGCGTCTGCAGGTCGCCCTCTGATGCGGAAGCCTGCGCGTTAGCAAGGGCGTGATCGATGCGTTGAGTATTACGCCCTCCCTCACGGTCAGGCTTCTGCATCGACCGGGATGCGGAGACCCGCGCGTTAGCAAGGGCGTGATCGATAGGTTGAGTATTACGCCCTCCCTCACGGTCAGGCTTCTGCATCGACCGGGATGCGGAGGCCCGCGCGTTAGCAAGGGCGTGATCGATACGTTGAGCATTACGCCCTCCCTCACGGTCAGGCTTCTGCACTGTATCGATGTAGTAATTCAACGCCGTCCCCGTCCGCCCGAGCAGCGTCGCGATGGTACTCTCATCCTCTTCACTCCGACTCCCCTCCTTGTCTAAGGAGGGGTGGCCGCTACGGCTACTTGTGGGGGCGGACGGGGTGGTGACGCTCGTTCGCTCCCCTCCTGTCTGAGGAGGGGTGGCAGCCGCTGCGGCTGACGGGGTGGTTGAAAGGTTGCGAACAACCAGCTCCACAAACACCCTCGGGTCCAGCTCGCCCTCGCGGACGCTGTCCCACAGGGCTCCCCACATCATCGACCGCAGGAACGGGTCCTTTTCGTTCTGGATGTTATTGAGAACATAATCGCGGCTCTTCTCGTCGAGAAGAAAGATGCCATAGCCGTAGTCTTGATAGTTGGGAAAATAGTATTTCTCCCAAGATTTATTTGAACCCATGCTAAAAAGGATTTCTTGCTCCTTGTCGTTCGACATGATAAGCCGATCCTTTTGCGGGGCGAAAGTGGAGGCAAAAGCCGGAAAAACGAACGCGGAGTAAAGTTGGACGGCCATCGGCCGCCGAACTTGACTGCCATCGACTTCTCTCGGGTCGCTGAATACCCAAGTGTGAAAGTCGACTGGACTACCGATTCTCTCAACCCGTCGGATCTTATAAGTTGTAACTCCAGGCTTCTTTATCCAAGCCGCTGACCATTCTTTTAAGTCCTGCTTGCTCGCCGCCTCGTACTCCTTCACCAGATCCTCCCACCCCGCATTCCCGAACTCATGCTTCTTCAAAAACGCCCGCACGGCGGTTTGGAACTTGTCTTCGCCGAGGTAGAACTCGGCCTGACGGAGGAACGCCGGGGCTTTGTTGTAAACGATGTTGCCGTAGGCGGACTTGGCGGCGGAGAGGTTTTTTATCTCCTGATAGATCGGCGTAGTGCCTTTGGTCGAATCGGTCTGGTAGGCGGCCTGTTTGACGCGTTCGTAAAAGACCTTCCAGCTATTCATTTCGGGCATGATCGCACCAAGCGCCTTATATGCCGTAAAGGTCGCAAAGCCTTCCTTCAGCCAAAGATCGTCAAACCACCGCATTGTCACCGTGTCCCCAAACCACTGGTGCGACGCCTCGTGAAACATCAACAGAGCACGCGAGATGTGGTCATTCTTCGTCGGCTCCTGCGGAAAGATGATCGAGGATTCTCTTAAGAAGGTCGCCCCCGCATGCTCCATCCCGCCAAACGGAAACTCCGGTATCAGAACCAGATCGTACTTAGGAAACGGGAATTTGTAATCGAAATACTGCTCGAAATATTTGACGCCTTCGCGGTTGAGGCGAAAGACTTCGGCAGCGTGGGGCGTGAATTTGGCGGCCTGCGATTTGCGGACAAAGATGTGCGTACCGGTCTTGGCTCGAACATCGTCGTCTAAGACGAATTCGTCTTCTCCAACCTGAAATTTCTTGCCCTCTTTGACGAGTTGGGTAAACGCATCCGCAACGCTCACTTCCGGAAACTCAGAAAACGGACCTGACGCAAACGCAAAAACGTAAGTGCTAACTGGCTGGGTCGTCGCGAAGGAATGATAGCCGCCTTTTGGAAACACACCCATAATGTGACCAGTTTTACCTTCCAAAACTAATGGGCTGGGTACCCCATTTGAGACGACTTTCCAGCCGATTGGCGCATCGACGTAAAGTTCGAATCTTGCCTTAATATCCGGCTGATCGAACACCGGAAACGCCGTGCTTGCGTCCGACGGGACGAAGAGCGAGTAGATATACTCCGACCCGTCCTCCTTATCCACATACCGCGTTATCGCCGACCCGCTGGTCAGTATCGGCGAGGTGAAATCCAGCTTGATCACGTTCTCGCCCGCCACCACGCCCTCGCGGAAGACGAGATGTTCATTTTGCTCAAGATAGGTGACACCAGACGTCTTACTCCCCTCCTTGTCTAAGGAGGGGTGCCCACCGCTTTGGGTGGGCGGTGTGGTGACCGACGCGGCCGACATCGCCGCTTTACCATTTATCGAAATGTTCGAGATCGTCGATTTGCCTTCGTGCCCTCTTATCTTCCGCCAGTCGAGAATGATCGGAGTGGGGAACCCAGTCGCTATCGCTCCCGGTTCTGACTTTCCCGCGTCTCCGCGTCGCTGCGTCCCCGCGTCACGAACGACAACGCGTATCTCCATCGTCCCCTTCAAAACCGGCGACGTCTTCTCAAGCGTCAAATTCAGCTTATACCGCACATCCGAATAATGCGCCGTACGCCATTTGGCGAGTTCCTGCGACACGCCCGGCTCGATCGGAGGAGTCTGGGCAAACATTGCGGACGACACAGCGAAAAGCATTAAGGGAAACAGCACTTTCATATTCAGTTATGGTAAAGGAACAACAAATATAGTGACTTTCTAGTTAGTGTATCACCACCCAAAACCGGTTGCCGCCGCATGTCAGACACGATTCAAAAAATCTTGAGTGACTCGTACAGACTATGCTACACTGTTGCACCGTCGGAATCACGGCGTTGATCTTTGAGAATTCTGAATTTATCCCGAATTACACATTAGCAGGATGTTTTGTTATTGGTTCTATAGATCCCTGTTGGCAAAGCATTTTTTTGACCAATTGACAATCTTGCAATTGTCAATTGACAATTGGGGAATTGTCCATTGGTAGCGACTAAATTGGTCGCCATAATTGACGATGTACAAGTTCCGCAAAAATCCCAAAAATCGGACGTGACGTTCCGAACGGGTCGAGGCGGCCGTTGTTGAAAACAAAGGACTTACGAGAATCGATAAACTTTTCGTAAAAATGGCCGAACGGCCTGTGGAAATCGCGGCAAGTCCCATGATGTCAACGGGTTGCACGTTCCGTCATGGCTCGGAACGCCGCCCGAACGTGCTGGCTGTTCACGCGTCGCGAGTGAGGCCGCTAAGAAAGTCGGAAAGTATGATCGCGGCCGCTTCGGCGTCAACGAGAGCTTTTGTATCGGCCAGTTCGACGCCCCGTTCCCACAGGCGGCGACGGGCTTCATAGCTCGACATGCGTTCGTCCTGGAGAAAGACCGGAATGTCGATGGAAAGCGAAAAGTTTCGCGCGACGCGGCGGGCTTCGACGGACATATCGCTTTCGGTCCCGTCGGAGTTATACGGCAAACCAATTATGAGCCCTACCGCATCGAATTCAGCTAGAATGTCTTTGACAATGGCGAGCGTCTTTTTCCAGTTTCGCCACTCGATTGTGCGGACCGGCGTTGCGATGATCTGTTGGTCGTCCGTGACAGCAACCCCGATCCATTTTGTCCCAAGGTCAAGGGCGACCAGACGGCCCGATCGCGGCACGGCCGCCAAGTCTGCAAATTGGTCAGGATTAGATGTTTCTTTATCTTGCACGTAATTTGTATAATCTAGGCTGACACCGGTTAACCATTTGTGCCGGACGAAACGTAATATTTAGATAGTAATTATCATAAGAGGTAACCTATGTCATTTCGCGGAAAGCTCTCGATACTTATGATCTCGGCGGCGGTCGGCCTGTATGCCGTCGTGGGAGGCCTGCTCAGCCCGTGGACGCGTGCTCAGCAGCCGATAAACGATCCCGTTGCACAGATCAGGATATTTGAATCGGTCCTGCAGCATATCCAGAACGATTATGTTGACGAACCTAATCTCGAAAAGGTCCGGTTCGGGGCCCTTCGAGGGCTTGTTGGCGGGCTCGATCCGTACTCATCGTATTTGACCGCACAGCAGGTTGCCGATTTTAACGCCGCTAAAACCAGCAAGAAGGTCGGTATCGGCGCCGAGTTTTCTCAAGTGTCGCTTTATCTTTATGTTGTTTCCGTGATCAAAGATTCCGAAGCGGCCAAGGCCGGTTTGAAGGCCGGTGACGTTATCGAATATATCGAGGGCAAGGCAACCCGCGATATATCGCTCTACGACGCCCGGCAGATGATACTTGGCGATCCGGGAACCGTCGTAAACCTTCGTGTCCTGCGGGCCGGTGCGAAACCTCTTTCCGTAAAGGTAACCCGCGGCGATCATAAGATCCCGAATCCCGAGTCCCGGATCGAGACCGGCAAAACCGGCGTGGTCAGGGTCTTTAGCCTTGAACCTGGCGAAGCCGATAAGATCAGGACGCAGGTGCAGAACCTGCAGAAACAAGGCGTGCAAAAGATCGTTTTGGACATTCGCGGTGTGGCAACCGGAAGCATCGACGAGGGTGTCGCGGTGGCTAACTTATTTATCGGCACCGGCGATCTGGCAAAGGTGATCGGCCGCGATAACAAGGTCACCAAAACATTTATCGCCGACCCGGCAAAGGCAGTGTTCGACGGCAAACTCGCAATTCTTATCGATCTCGGGACCGCGGGAGCGGGTGAAGTAGTTGCCTCGGCCGTGCTCGACCGCAAACGCGGCGAAGTGGTTGGCGAACGCAGCTTCGGGGCCGGCACCGAGCAGCAATTATTCACCCTTCGCGGCGGCGATGGGTTGCTTCTTACTACCGCAAAATGGGCGTCCCCGTCCGGCGTGCCCTTCCTCGGCGAGGAACGCACCGCCACCGGTGTCAAACCTTCCGTCGAAGTAAAACGCCCCGACACGCCCGAGCAGGTCGAGGTTGACGATCTGATAGATCAGCAGGAAGAGGAAAATCAGAATCCGCAGCCGACCCCGACACCTGCGGCAACGCCGGAACCTAAAAAGATCGTTGAAGACCTTCAGCTTAAGAAGGCGATAGAGCTTCTACAGGACAAGGCCCAGGCTAAAACCGCGGGAGCATAACGGCCGGAGTGCATATCGACTAAAAGGCTGGGCCAGGTTCCGGCCTTTTTTTATTGTGGCGAAATCCGAAGGCTGATAGAATTGTGCGGTCAGCAAATGTCTATGCGGCGACACGCTCTCTTGCCAAATGTTTTGATCGCGATGCTCGGCCTTTTGGCCGCCGGGCAATCGTTCGGCCAATCGACTACACAGGATTTCCCGACCGCGGTTGTTTCCAACGAGATCGCCGGTACCATCAATGCCCGTGACCTGGGCGATTCTCGCTTGACGACCTATTACTTTACTTTTAACAGCGACCAGGGCGATCTATTTATCAATCTTGTAACAAAGAATCTTACAGGTGACATCGATGTATTTACCGTCAACGGTCTCCGGCCGATCACAAAGATCGTCGTTTATGCAGATTATGGCGAGGCGGAAACGGGCAGAGCGGTTTATTTTAGAAAGCCTGAGAAACTGCTGCTGCGGATACAGGGCCGGTCTCCAAATGATGACGCGGCTGCTTTCCGGTTGAAATTCGCCGGAAGTTTTGTTGCGGCTAAGTCTGATGGTGTTCCGGCGGCACCTGAACTGCCGAAAGTAAACGCCGAGATCCCAAGCGACCTGCGCGTAAACTCGGTGGGTACCATCCTCCCCGCACAGACAAAACCGGTCGAAGCGACACCCGAAAAGGAAAAGGTAGAAGTCGAGTCCGACATGGTGGCCTCCAAGCCCGAACCAGTTGAGCCGGCAAGACCTCCGGAAGAAGATGAAAAGTCTGTTCCGACGGAGGAATCTAAAGGCAAATCCAGTCTCGAGCTGGTCATAACCGACCCGTTAAAGACCGAGGAAAAGGCCGAAACCCCTGCACCAAAACGGTCCGCAAGAACCCGTCGAAGGCCGCCGGCTAGACGCAGCCCGCCAAAAAAAGCTGACGAAAAACCGGCTGTCGCGGACGTTGCGGCTGCGGAAACGGAGCCCGAAAAATCGGCCGAGCCCGAAACTCCCGCATTCCGCACCCTGACCGACAAACGAGGGGCGAGGCCTACAAAGAAAACCGCCGAGCCTAAGCCAGATCCACTCGCTTCGATCAATCTCGTGATTCAACTAAAGGATGGAAATTCCGTCGAGAAGAAGATGAGCGAGGTCTTCAAGTTCAGCGTCGATAAGGGCATACTGACAGTCATCCTCAAAAACGGTTCGATAACAAAGTATCAGATCGTAGACGTCGCAAAGGTGACGATCGAGTAAGTGTTTTTCTTAGGCGTAGCTGTGAAGACCTGGCAGTAGGTAACTCACGCCAAGATACGTAAATATAACGAGAAGAAAGCCGAGTATGGCGAAGTACGCCGAACTTCTGCCAGACCAGCCGCGCGAGATCCGAGTGTGAAGAAATGCCGCATAGGTCAGCCACGCGACAAGAGCTCCCGTCTCTTTTGAGTCAAACCCCCACGGCCTGCCCCATGATTCGTTCGCCCAAATGGCACCTGTGATGAGAAGCATCGCAAGCCCTGCGAACGCCAAACAAGCCGTCCTATACATCAGGCTGTCCAGAGAGTCGAGACTCGGCAGCCGTTCACGAAGTTTGTCGGTCCTGAACGAGAAAAAGAGGACAAAGAAGGTCGCCGCCAAACCTGTCAACAAACCCGCCAACTCGACCGGATTGGTATTGAGGCCCAGGTAAAGCTTGTCGCCGTTTGATTGAAAATAGGTGCGGCCGGTCTGCTCGAACTGGGACTGAGTGATCGAGGAAAATTCCTTTGCTGTCATCTGCTGCCGCTCGGCAATGGCCCGTCCGGCAGTTGCATACTGCACCGGGCTAGCCGTTAGCTGGGCCTGCAATCGCGATTGAACTTCTGTCGTTCCCTTTATACCCGAAACCAACAGGGCTATCGCGATGATCTGTGAAACGAGCGCGAGCTTCAACAAATAATTGCCCGCCATATGGGCCTTTTCATTGTTCTGATGTAGATAGAGCAGATAGGAACCTATCACGGCAACAGAAAGGAGTCCGGCGACAAAAAGCGCGGGGCCGACATAGGGAACTTCAAGTCTGAAGGGGGCCGAAAACGGCTTGCCTCCGTCAAGATTAGGAACAAATAGTCCTGCCCGATACACAATCTCTGAAAACACCGAGAACTTGCTGACGGAAGCGATGACCGCCAGGACAAAGACATTTGCCCAGATCGCCATTGCTTCAACCTTTGCGTTATCTTTCAGAAGGTAAACTACTGCAATTGCAAAACATACCAGAGCCACACCGTAACTCAAGGATGCCACGCCAACATGGATCGGCCGCCAATAGGAATCGAGGACCGGCGGCAGGTCAATGAACTCGCCGCCGATAAACCTGGCAAGCGTGAGGATCAATGCGGCAAGCGGCAGCGTGAATGCGCACAGTATTTGAAGGTTCTTTTTCCGGGCAAGGAGGAGCGTGGCAATCCCCGCACCGAATGCGAACGCAAGACTAAGATCGTAAAGGTTCGCAAAAGGAATGTAGCGGAATATCCACGGATCTTCCATGTTTCCGGCCAGACGCATTTCCGCGATCTCGTGATCGTAGGCCGCCACCCATCGTACCAGCCAGCTTGAAAGATTGAAGAACACGCCAAGAGTCGCAGCCCAAAGACCGAGTTTCCGCGCCATTTCGGACGGTGCATAGAGATTGGTGAGGTGGAACAGGGCCGCGAAGATATACGCCGCAAGCGCGAGCATCATCAGGGCTCCGTCTGTGATAAACCCAGCCCCAACCTGCAATCTTCCCGCAACCATCAAACTAGCTCCGCCGATGGCCAGAACGGCAGGGGCATAAGTTGACCAGGCCGAAACCGCTTTTTGTTGGTAAATCTCTTTTGCTGCTATTACCTGTTCCATAAATACCTCAATTTCTCAGGTCGATGCGGTCCGTTCTCTTAGCTCTCCGGCAATCTTAGCAAATTTTTCCTCGAAACCTGCGTGATTCCGGTTCGTATGTCCGCCAAGCACAATTTCCAGGCGTCCTTCATCATCCGTTTTTATCAAAGCCCAGACACGCCGGTGCGAAAGAAAGAACACGAACATCAATGCCCCGATCAATCCGAACCCGCCAAAATACCATGCGATGAACGCCCCGTTGTAAGGATCGTATTTGATAGACAGTACGTGTGCGAACGGGGCCTTTTCAAATCCGGTTAGCCGCCACTTATAGCCTAACTTTGGAGCTCCGACCGGGATATTTTCTGCAATACCCGAACCGAATGCAAAAACTCTGGTGCGCTGGCCTCCGGGCGGTGTGACGTTCAGAACGGCAACCGGATTACTGTATTCGCCTGATCGCGTGTCAGGATTGCCCTCACTGTTAAACGAAAAGTCCGGCAGGAACTGGTCGTATTCGATCGAGGTACCGTCCTCCATTGTTGCGGCCCCCATCCTTGGGATCTCCATTTTTTGCGGATCACCGCCCGCTTGAGGTGTCAGTTCAAGATTTATCGTCCGGGCATTACCGACCGGGATGGTTTGGGCTTGAAAGAAGCGATAGCCTCGGTATGAAAACGGCTTATTCATACTTACGTCGGCGATCTGCGTGCCGTATTCGGGATCATCTACCTTAAGTTGTGTACGCCAATCCAGGGTATTTGTTACATCGATCGAACCGCCCGGATCGATCAGTTTCTGCTGAATATCCGTGCAGGTCATCGTGAATGGAAGCTGGACTTCGAATCTCTCTTTTTTATCCAGGTCGAACTGGATCATCTGGATCTTGTCCGTTGCGTCACCCGGGATCATTCGTACATCGGCGTCGAAACCTGTCCTGAGAGCGACGAAATGTCCAAGAAACAGGGTAAGCAAGGCGACGTGAACAATGTAAGCCCCAAGCCGGTTGATCCGGCCCTTTTCACCAAAAACATACTTGTTGTTGGACTTCACTACGTTGTCAAATTGCTTTTTCCCGTCCTCATCGACGCCATAAGAGATCGATTCTTTCTCGGACACCGTTGGCTTAAAGCCGTTCGCGGCAAAGACCGACTTCACTTTTTCGGCCGCTTCTTGTTCGTGTGCAGACGCCGGATGAATTATTTCATGGTCCTTTTGCGACAAGAGCCAATCTTTTGTAGCCGTAAGCTTAGGCTGACTTATGTATGTCCAGGCGGAAGGGAATCGGTCGATGGAAGCGAGAATGATATTGAGCGAAAGGAGAAGAAGCAGAAAATTAAAATACCAGCTATGATAAATGTCGAAGAACCCAAGCCAGCCAAAGACAAGTTTTTCCGCGGGCGTAAGCGAGGCAAAGTAAGAGTCGAAACCCTGAACATTCTGCTGAACTATCAGCATACCAATGATCGAAAAAACGACCAGAACACACAGCTGTACCACACCGAACCGGACAGAACTCAAAAAATTAAGTCCGCGATCGAATATCGGAACATTCGCCTTTGGCAGATCACCGGCCCTAATTGTTTCTTCGGCGGCTGACATTATTACTTAAAAAATCATAGCTTAGAGCTTGTGGTTTGTCATCCCGCACAAAATTAGAAATGCTTTATTCCAATAGAAGGTTTCCCAAGCCATCCGCGGGTTGGAAAAAACAAGGTAAAAGGATATTCTTATCGAAACTTTTGATTGCTGATTTGCTGATTTTATGAATGTGACCGCAGCCGAGATCGAAGAACCAAGAGTGATCGGATTCCGTGAAAGAATAGGCGCGTTCGTTGAGCTGACCAAACCCCGCATCGCGTTTATGCTGGTGCTGACTTCGGCGGCGGCGTTTTTTTTGGGTACAAAAGGGAATTTCGATTTTCTGCTTTTTGCCAACGCCATGATCGGCATAACGCTGCTTGCTTTTGGCGTAGCAACATTGAATCAGTACCTCGAACGCGACACCGATGTGCTTATGGACCGGACCGCAAAGCGGCCCCTTCCCACCGGCAGGATCACGCCTAATGAAGCCTTGATCTTCGGCCTTGTACAGTGCGTCGTCAGCGAGATCTACCTTTTTGCCCTGGTCAATCCCTTGACGGCCATTTTAGGTCTGATCGTTATCGTCGGGTACGTACTGCTTTACACGCCTCTGAAAACACGCACGACGGCCTCGACCGCAATAGGGGCAATACCTGGGGCAATGCCGCCTCTTATGGGCTGGACCGCCGCCGCGAATGAGATAACGCTGGGCGCCTGGGCTTTATTCACGATGCTTTTTCTCTGGCAATTTCCGCATTTCCTTGCGATCGCGTGGATGTACCGTGACCAATACGCCAAAGCGGGAATTAAAATGCTCCCGGTCGTAGAACCGAGTGGGCGGATCACCGCCCGGCAGATCGTGCTTTTTTCAATAATGCTCGTGCCGGTTAGCCTGGCTCCTTTCTTTCTGGGTTTTGCGGGACCGTTTTTTTTGGCGGGTGCTTCGGTCCTGGGCGTCTGGTTCCTTGTCGAGAGCATCAAGACGGCCCGTGCAAAAACTGTTGAGCGCTCCCGGCGCCTTTTGATGGTTTCAGTATTGTACCTGCCGCTAATTTTTGTCTTAGCGGTTCTTGACCATCGTTAAGTCATATGAAGACCGGAACCGCCGAAATAATTCCACAGCCGCAAAGGCGTCGAAAGGTGGCCTCGCGGCTTGCGAATGCTTCTTCCCCATTCGGCGGAAGCGGGGGCGAGGGACCGGATGGCGGCGACAATGACCTCCCGAAATTCCCCGCACTGGATGAACCGGACGCTCCGCCCACCGACAAATCAAAGTTTATTGCCTGGTTCCTTCTTCTCGCCGTTGGAATGACATTTGTCGGCCTTTTGGGTGCGTATATTATGGTCGCGACGAACGGGGCCGCCGAATGGAAGCCTTTCGAACTGCCGGTTCAGGTTTGGGTAAGCACAGCGATCATTCTTATCAGCAGCTTTACATATTCCATCGCCCGACGTTCCATTGATAGAAAAAATTATGTATCCGGACGAAATTGGCTGCTTGCGACCACGGTTTTCGGCGCCGCATTCATTTCGTCGCAATTCATTGTGTGGCTTGAACTTACAAACCGCGGCTTTTATATGCGGGGAAATCCGTACGCCGGTTTTTTCTACATTCTGACAGCGGCCCATCTTGTCCACGTCGCCGGAGGAATGGTCGCATTGGGTTCGATCCTTCTGAAATCCTGGTATCCCTCGCAAAGCGAAACTGATTGCACGCGGCGAAAGGATTTGGCACGTTCGGTTGGCTGGTACTGGCATTTTATGGGTGTCTTGTGGGTCGTTCTCTTTCTGATGCTCGGTTTCTGGAAGTAGCTCAAGGGCGTTGTAATGGAATTACTTAAAGTTTTCCCTCACCTTAACGCCGCCCTCAATGCGACAAGCGGCATTTTGCTGATCTTCGGCCTGTTCTTCATCCTTACAAAAAGGGTCCACATCCACCGGGCATGCATGCTTGGGGCCAGTTCGGTCTCGGCCATTTTTTTAATTTGCTACGTAACCCACCATATTATCAGAAGTTCGATCTATGGAATCGGGCCGACAAGATTTACCGGCGAAGGTCTTGCGCGGCCTATTTACTTCACCGTTCTTACCTCTCACACGATCCTGGCTGTGGTCGTTGCTCCGTTCATCATTGCCACGTTGTGGAAGGCCATTACGGGAAAATACGATTCTCATAAGCGGCTTGCACGCCTGGTTTACCCGGTTTGGCTGTATGTTTCTGGTACAGGTGTGGTGGTTTATCTGATGCTTTACCATTTTTTTCCAAATAGATAGAAAATATTTTGTTTTCTCTTGTAAACCTTTTCGGCCTTGTGGTAGTCTAACAATTGTTGAAAAGTTGATCACCGAAGCCGCTCAGATCTTCTGAATGGCGCGGGGGAACCAATTGGAAAGCGAAATTCCGTTTTCCGGGGGCGAAGCGGCCACCCTAAAGCCGCGGGGATAATCTTTCGTTCCTAGCCCGTCAGCTAACCTCGTAGGTGTTGCAAAGAAGTTACTGCAATGTGATTAAAGTCGCGATTTTGTGTGTGCTTCGCGCTCTCTGCTTTCTCAACATTTCAAGCAGACATCCGGTCTTCTCAAAGGAAAAAAGTTCCGCGCTTCTCACGCGGAACTTTTTTTATCTGGCTCTTTCTATTTGCCTATGGTCACAGGAGCTATCTTTACCGTCTTCAGCGGTATTTTCTCGCCGTCATCAAATGCTAGGTTCAGCGGCTTTCCTTGAAGCTTGAATTTAAAGGTGTCGATTCGCTTCTTTAGCTCAATTTTCTCCAACTGTTTTCCCGAGGCGGTTTGAATAGCCAAGTCGAGCGGCAGCCTGAAGGCCGCCGCTGTTAGTCCGTCCGGTGGTTGTGTCTGTGAAACGGTCAAAGTCAGCGTTTTTGACCGGCTGTTGTAAACCGGTTTGACATTGAGGTTTGGGCTGCCCAAACCATAGACCCATTGATCGAAAAACCAATCAAGTTTCGACCCGGAAGCTTCTTCCATCGCTGCCTCAAGATCCTTCGATTCGACGCTGCCCCACCTATGACGGTTAAGATAGATATTGACGCCGCGCCAAAAGGCGTCGTCACCAATTTGTTCGCGGAGGGTGTGGAGAACAGCCCCGCCCTTGTTATAAGTAGTGTAGGGCACGTCAAATAGAGCGGCAACATTGGCTGCTCTTTGGTTAAACAGCCCGTGCCGCTTTCGGTTTACCGCATCGCTTGCAAGAAATTGCTCGGCATCGCTCATTATCTTCAATATGTAGCTCTGCCGGCCGTATTTCTTCTCGCGGAATGCGGCTTCCATGAAGGTGGCAAAGCCCTCATTCAGCCACAATTCTGCCCAGTTCCTGCACGTCACCATATTGCCGAACCATGAATGAGCCAATTCATGCGACACAAGGTCCTCGACCGTGGCCTCGAATAAAGGGGTGTTCACGAGGAAAATGTCCCGATCGGACATGGTAGTCGCGGTTATATTCTCCATTCCGCCAAATGCGAATGAAGCAACGACGGTTTGATCGTACTTCTGAAATGGATAATCAATCCCGGTGAGTTCCTCGAAGGCACGCATCATGTCGCGAGTTCGTCCGTAAGCCTTCGGTACGACAGACTCGGTACCGGGATAAACATAGTAACCGAGTGGAATTTCTTTGTATTTCTCGGTTACGAGAGCGTAATCGCCGATCACAAAAGAGACGAGGTACGTCGAGAATGGGATGTCCATTTTGAAATGGTTCGTCACCGTCCCGTCGGAGTTTTCGGTTTTGGCCACGAATGTCCCGTTTCCAACCACTTTTTCATTGGCGTTTGCGGTTATGTATTCTTCGGTCGTCGCCTTATCGCTGGGAAAGTCGAATGAAGGGAACCAATGGCGGGCTTCGTCGGCCTCACCCTGTGTCCATATTTGCGCCGAGCGGGTCGGCAGGCCATCCTCAGCCTTTTGTTCCGGGACAAAATAGATCCCTTTCTTCGGCGTGGCTGTATAACGAAAACGGATCGAGATCTCGTCGCCCGCCGAGTAAGCCCTGTCAAGATCGACCACGATGCTTCCTTTAAGTATCTTATATTTTAGGTCGGCGCCGGACGGGTCAAGAAAAACGGAAGAGTAAACAATGTTCTCGGAATCCAGTGAAACCTGGCGGAAACCATCCTTGAGCGGCTTGAGTCGAACGGTGGTGTCCCCGATCACCTTTTTTTTCGCCCGATCAAAGCTAACGCGCAATATGTAATGCTGAACATCATAGTCGGATGTCCGGTTAAAATCAGGCCGTGCCGGCTGGGCAAATATCCCGCCGGCAAGGCAAAGGAACTGCAGGAAGGCGGTTGCCGCCAAAATTCCAAGATCTCTCATTGTTACAATCTATTTTAGATATTTATCAAGCCAGGCAAGAACATTCGAGTACCAGAATTCGGAATTCTGCGGTTTCAATATCCAGTGGCCCTCGTCCGGAAAAACGATCAGTTTCGACTCCACGCCTTTTAATTGAAGTCCGGTGAAAAGCTGTAAGCTCTGATCGACGGGGACCCGGTAATCAAGTTCGCCGGCGGTCACCAGCGTCGGAGTCGCAAAGTTATTTACGAATTTGTGGGGCGACCATTTTTGATAGTTTACCTGGTTTTCCCACGGCATCCCCTTGAATTCCCAATTAACGAACCAAAGTTCTTCGGTCGCGGCTGCCATGCTCTCAAGGTTATAGACGCCGGCGTGCGAAACCAGGGCCTTGAATTTGAACCGCGGATCATTGTTATGGCCAAGTATCCAATCAACCATGTATCCGCCATAGCTCGCCCCTGCTGCACCGATACGGTCTCTGTCGATGAAAGGCCGCTTTATGACCTCCGCGACACCGTTCTTGATATCCACGAACGCCTTGCCGCCCCAATCGGCCGAGACCTCGTTTACAAATTTTTGTCCGTAACCCGTCGAGCCGCGAGGATTTGGCAGGAAAACGACATAGCCCGCGTTTGCGTAGATCTGCGGATTCCAACGGTATCCCCAACTGTCATTCCATGCGCCTTGCGGACCGCCGTGGATGAGGACCAGAAGTGGATATTTTTTTGTTTGATCAAAATTTGCCGGTTTTAAGAGAAAGCCGTGGACCGTCGCTTGAAGGGCACCTTTCCATTCCATTTCTTCGGGCGAAGGGAGGTTCGCATTGGGACGGGTCCGGCTAAGGGCATTCATTGAATTACCTTGAAGGGAAGCGGAAAAGACTTCCGGCGGCGTTACCATCGAACTCGAAAGAAAAACGAGCGAACGGCCGTCAGGCGTAGGATTTATATTAGATATTGACGCGAATCGAGCAAGCCCGTCCTCAACCGATTTAACGTGGGTAGCTATCCGAAGACGAAAGTCGGGCTCAAGCGGTACGGTAAAAACTTTCGATTTTCCACGCGAGCCGGCAGCAAAATAGATAGTCTTTCCGTCCGGGCCTATCGCCATTTCATCGACCTGCAGATCAAATCCGCGGGTAAGTTCCACGGTCTCGCCGCTGCTGCGGTTGTAACGCATTATTCGCCAGCGGTCCGCCTCGAATTTCGCGGTCGCTTGCGACCGGAAAAGAATGTACTTCCCATCCGCCGTGTAAACCGGTGATGCGTCGTATCCCTTGTTAGAAACCGTTATGTTGCGGGCTTCGCCGCCATTCAAAGATAGAACATAAATATCGCTGTTAGTGGAGATAGCCTCGATCTTGTCAGGATTTTTAAGAAACGCCACCTCTTTACCATCCGGCGAGAAAGCATAATCGACCCCGCTCGAAGCAGCGTAAGGCGGCGAATCGAAATCGCCCGGAGTCAGGTCGCGAGGGACGCCGCCGCCGCTCGGAACAACAAACACATGGTTACGTTTGCGGTCACGCCATTCTACCCAATGTTTGAATAGCAGCCGTTCGGTGACATGGGCTTTAACCTTACTTGCCTCGGCCTTATCTTCCTCTGCCTTGTTACAGGCATCGGACGTACATTCCGGATAAACCTCCGAGCCAAAAGCGATCCATTTCCCATCATGCGACCAGACAGGGCCGCCGGCCCCGGTCGAAAGCCGCGTGACCTGTTTATTGCGGTCGCCGTCTGATTCCATCGTCCAGATCTGCCCGCCTGTAACATAGGCAATGTGCTTCCCGTCCGGAGACCACCGCGGCTGGCTATTGGACGAATTGCCTTTAGTAAGCTGGCGGCGATTGGTTCCATCGATATTTACGATGTAAATTTGCGTCAATGTCCGGTTCTCGGCCTTGTTGACAACGCCCACCGTGTAAGCGACGGTTTTTCCATCAGGCGAAAGCTGAGGGTCGCCCACGCGGGGGATGCTCATCATATCGTCAAACGTAAATGACGATTGAGCAAAACCGGCGGCGGCGAAAAGGAAGAGAAACAAAATGATCGGGATCCGTTTCATATACAATGACTGTCCTTTGTTTTAGGGATGAAAATTCGATGTATTATCTCACAGAACTTTGAAAGAGCGAACGGCTCGGCTAGTATGAGATTGTTCAAACTTGTACTGCCAGCTCCTTTCTGGCTTTTTTCTTTCAAGTAGTGTTCAAGGCAAAATTAGCCCGCCACTTGCTAGTATGATGAATATGAAATTCCGAATGATGCTTGTTTTATTGATCGCATGCGTTTCCGGCTTGTTCGGGCAGCAACCCGCACCGACACCGCTTCTTTATTCTGCAAAAACACTTGAGGAATTAAAAGCCGTTCAAAAAGCGTCGCTGGCCAGCGACTATGCGTTAAACCAAACAGCGTATTTGTCGAACAACATCGGTCCGCGATTGTCCGGCTCGCCGCAGGCCGAACGTGCGGTCCAGTACGTCGCCGGGGAAATGCGTAAACTCGGGCTTGAGGTTCGCCTGCAGAAAATTATGGTGCCGCACTGGGTACGCGGTGCGGAGCATGGAGAGTTGATCGAGTTTAACGGGATGGCGCCCGGGACCACGCAAAAAGTGGTCCTGACCGCTCTCGGCGGCAGCATCGCGACGCCCGACGCGGGCCTTACGGCGGAGATCGTCGTCGTAAATAATTTCGCGGAATTGAATGCACTTGGCCGCAACGATGTCGAAGGCAAGATCGTGCTTTTCAATAACAAATTCGATACTGAGATGCAGGCGGCCGGTTATGGCGGATCGGCTTACGGTCAGGCCGTCGCATATCGGTTTGCCGGGGCGATGCAGGCGGCACCGTTGGGAGCTGCCGCGGTTCTTGTGCGCTCTGCGGGCGGTTCACAAAACAGGCTTGCTCACACGGGATCGATGGGATACGCGGACGGCGTCAAAAAGGTCCCCGGTGCCGCGGTTTCTTACGAAGACGCGGAAATGATCGCGTATCTCGCAAAAATGGGAAAGGTCAGGATCAAACTGACCCTAACGCCGCAAACCTTGCCTGACGAGCCGAGCTACAATGTGATCGCCGATCTAAAAGGAAGCGAAAAACCGGACGAAATTGTAATAGTTTCCGGGCATCTGGATTCCTGGGACCTTGGAACGGGAGCCCTCGATGACGCCGCGGGAGTCGCAGTGTCGATGCAGGTCGCGAATACACTGAAACTGCTGAAACTTAAGCCGAAACGTACTATCCGTGTTATAGCGTGGATGAACGAAGAGAACGGCGGAGCGGGCAGCAAAGCGTACGCCCTCGAACAGGAACCGAATGTTTCGAAACATTTCGCCGCTCTGGAAAGCGACCTTGGCGCGACCCATCCGCTAGGGTTTGTATTCGCCGGTAAGGCCGAAGCACTGCCGTACTTGGCCCCTATCTCAAATATTCTCAGTTCACAGGGAGCCGGACTTTCGCAGATGCAGCCCGGCGTCGGTGCCGATGTCGGCCCGCTGACCCAAAAAGGCGTGCCTTCGTTCGCGCCGTGGTTTGACCAGCGGACCTATTTCAATTACCACCATACGGCAGCGGACACTTTT
>JBGTJP010000113.1:0-15383 GCA_041745075.1 Pyrinomonadaceae bacterium
AATCCCCGGCCATGCGCCGTTATGTATTTGGTTAGCGAGGCATGAAGCAGCGCATCCTTTTCGGACAGTTCGTCATAAAACTTCTCGGCCAGTTCCTTTAATTTGACGGCGTCAAAAAGGTCGGAATAACGGAACCCGACAATCCCGAGGTCAAAATCATGTGCCGATGTTGGGTGCGCATTTGCGGAAACTACTGCCATATAAGCCTGTTTATCACTAAATCGAACGAGTAAGCAATCGAAAATTATAACATTTGCCCCCTTTGCCAAACAAAATCGCCGTTCTCGCAGAAAACGCCTCACGCCATATTGAGGCAGGTAATCTGTTGATCTGGAACGAAATAGTGTGAAAATTCAGTCCTGGTATGGTATAAATCAAGATTGCGCTCAAGATAATTGGAGCGGATAAGAACCGCAGTTTATAGGCAGTATGGAAGAAGATCAGAGGCTAACGCCGTTACCCAAGACCGCGCGAATGCGTGAAGTTGTCGGTGAATACCCGACCGCGTATGCCCCCTACTACGACGACGAAGTGATGGAGGGCCGTCGCTCACTCAAACAGTATGCTGACGTCGTCTTTAAACGTTTGCCCTGGATACTTGCGCTGTCGATTCTGGTGACCGCGGCCGCAGCTTTTTATATGTACCGGCTGCCGTCGGAATTTGCCGCGACGACGCAAATGCTGATCGAGCCGCGCCGCCCAAAGGCCACCTCAAAAGATTCGATCAACATTAATTTTGGAAACGACGCCAATTATTACAACACGCAGCTAAAGCTTCTTCAGAACACTGATCTGATGTACGAGGTTGTTGTCGATCTTGGCCTTTTCCGTGAGGCTGAACTTTTTGACGGCCAATCGCGCGGTGTGGGCTCGATGTTTCGCTCTATCTTTTCAAGCGACAGATCCGGGCCGGAAACGCCCGATGCCGTTCCTGTTATCTCGGAAACCTCGGACGGCCGCGAAACGGTAAAACCTGATCTCACACCCGAAGAAGAAAAGCGGGCCCAACAATATGCGGCCTATCTTGTCGGAAAACTTTCGGTTTCCCAGCGTGAGCGGACAAACCTCGTGGATGTGACCGTAACCGGCCACGACCCTGTTTTAGCGGCAAATGTAGCTAACAGCGTGGCTGATGTCTTCCGGATCCAGGACGCTGAACGCGAGACGGCGGGCGCCAAGCAGGCAAAGGACGACCTTGCAAAATCGATTGTGGACCTGGAGAACACGATCAGTGCAGATCAGGCCGAGCTGATCTCGATGATGAAGGAATACAAACTCCCCCTGCAGGACAGAGGGCAGGAGCTTCTCGCGGGCCGTCTTCAGGGACTGAGTGAAACCTGGATGAAGGCGATGGAGTCACGGCGCCAACTCGAGGGCAGATACAACGCCGCGGTGGCCGCAAATGAACGCGGAGAAGGCTCCAGTATCCCTGAACTTACCGAAAGCAAGATATACCAGGAAGCGGTCAGATTGGCGACCGAGCGGAAAGCAAAGCTTCAGGACGACATTAGAAATCTGGATAAACAGATACAGACAGCCGAAACGGAAAAGGCCGAACTTCTGGTCAAATACACGGATGAATATTCGGAGGTTCAGAAGAAAAACGAACGAATAGCTTCGCTGAAGGCAAACAAGGAAAAGCTGGAACGGGAAACGCCGGCCGTTATCGAACGCGATAAACTTGCGGTTGACAGGGATGCGGTCACCGGTGCTCTTGTCTCGATGCGTTCGCAATTGGACTCAAAACGGCGTGAGGAAGGCCAGGCAAGGGCCGCATACGACAAAGAGGCCGGACTTGCCAATTTTCAAGGCGTTGCCCAGACCGAGATGACAACGCTCAACCGCAAGATCAGTACAAATCGCGACCTTTTGGACTCATACACAAAAGACCTAAAGCAGCGCGAGCTTACGTTGACCAACAGCAGTCCTGACAACATAAAGATCGCTGCCCGCGCAATGCCCCCCGGTGCGCCGTATGGGCCGCAGCGAAACAGAAATATTCTGATCGCGTTTCTGCTGTCGCTTGCGGCGGGCGTTGGCTTGGCGTTTTTAATGGATTACCTTGACGATTCCGTCAAGACCTCGGACGACATTGGCCGGTATTTAGGACTGCCAACGCTTGCACTGATACCTCATCACAGCGTTTCCGAGAAGAGGCGGCTTGGAGTAGGGGCACTCGTGCCGGCCAACGGGCAAACTCCTGCGGCGAATTCCATTGTTACGCTTGAAGAGCGCCATTCGCCGATGGCCGAGGCCTACCGCCATCTTCGAACGTCGCTCTTGTTCTCGTCGGCCGGCAAACCGCCGCAGACCATCCTTGTGACCTCGTCACAGCCGTCCGAAGGCAAAACGACCACGGCGATCAACACGGCTATCACGCTGGCCCAGTCGGATGTCGATGTAGTTATCATCGACTGCGATCTTCGCCGCCCGCGGCTTCACTCCTATTTCGATCTGGAGAACACTCAGGGCCTGACAAATTATTTGTCGGGCGAACCGAACACCGACCATCTGATCAAACGCTGCAAGGGCCTGCCAAAACTTCGCGTGATCACAAGCGGCCCGATCCCGCCGAACCCCGCCGAGTTGCTCAGTTCGGACGAAATGAAAAAGCTGCTCCAGTTCCTTAAAGGACGTTACAAGCACGTCATTATTGACTCGCCGCCGGCGATCTCGTTTACCGACGCGGCTATCCTGTCAACGCTTGTTGACGGCGTGGTCCTCGTTGCAATGGCTGGCAAGAGTTCGATCCACCTGATGCGCAAGTTCAAACAAAGGCTGGGCAACATCGGAGCAAGAGTTTACGGCGTAGTGCTGAACGGCATCAAAGCGAACTCCCTCGAATATGGTTATTATGGTGCGGGTTATTATGAGTATTACGGTAAGGGCGAGGCCGACACTTCGACGCCGTACTTTGAAGAATCCGATTCAAACCAAAAGTCCAACGGCCATTCATCCGGATCTAAATGAACCGTCGCTGAGCAAATGGCCCGCTTTCTATTTTGAAATGAAATCGGACAAGGCCTCTTCCCAATCCCTCATTGGCGGGAAGCCCAATTTCTCACTTACCAGACACGCGAGTTTTGAGCTGACCGGTCGGGGTGCGGGCCGTTTCAATTCCGTATGAGACGTCGGCGACAGCAAGCTTTTGTTAAGACCGGCTAACTCACACACTTTCCCGGCAAATCCAAAATAACTCGTTCCGCTGCCGGCATTTGCTGCGTGATAGACGCCCGGCAGATCGGCCTCGGCAAGTTCGCGAAGCCTTATTGCAAGGTCGTCCGCAAATGTCGGTGTTCCGTACGAATCGTCGATCGCCTTGATCGACTTCCCCACCGCTAACAGATCGGACATCACGCTCAGAAAGTTAGTTCCGCCATGTCCGAAGATCCAGCCCGACCGCACGATAACCGACCGGGGATAAGCCGAAAATGCTCTGATCTCCCCATCGCGCTTTGACCTCGCATAAACTCCCTGCGGATTCGGCGCGTCCCGTTGGGTGTAAAAGCCGTCTTTCGCTCCGTCGAAAACATAATCGGTCGAGATCGTAACAAATGCCGCATCTACGGCCTTGCAGGCCTCGGCAAGGTTCTCGACTCCGATCGCATTTGCGGCGTAACTGGAGTTTTCGTTTGTCTCCGCACCATCAACATCCGTAAATGCCGCACAATTAAGGACGGCGTCAGGACAGATTTCGCTGACTGAAGAAATAGCTGCTTTTCGGACGGAAATGTCGAGGTCGGCCCGGGTCAGGGCGATGACCTCGTCGTCAACCGAGACGCAGTATTTGGTCGCCGCACGGGCGACCATTCCATTGGAACCGGTGATCAGGATCTTCATACCCGCAAATCGCTGCCGTAAACTGTCTTGTAATATTCTTTGTAATCGCCGCTTCGAATGTGATCGACCCACGCCTGATTTTCGCTATACCACTTGATCGTATTCTCAAGGCCTTTTTCCCATGAAACGAGCGGCCGCCAGCCAAGTTCCGATTCGGCCTTCGACGGATCGATAGCGTAACGGCGGTCGTGGCCCAAGCGGTCATCGACATATTTGATCAGCGAGTGGGGTTTCTCCAGCGCATCAAGAAGCGACCGCACCACATCGATGTTCTCGCGTTCGTTTCGCGAACCGATGTTATAGACCTGGCCGCCCTTGCCCTTTTCATATGCCAGCCAGATCGCCCGGCAATGGTCATCGACGTAGATCCAGTCGCGGACGTTCTTTCCGTCTCCGTAAACCGGCAGGGGCTCATCGTTCATCGCGTTCGCGATCATCAGTGGGATCAGCTTTTCCGGAAACTGACGCGGTCCGTAATTGTTGCCGCAGCGGGTTATGACGGTGTCGATACCGTGCGTTTCACGGGCCGCCCGAACAACGAATTCGGCGGCGGCTTTTGATGCGGCATAGGGTGAGTTCGGCTGCAGAGACGAGGCTTCAGTAAAAAACTCGCTGCTGTCATCGGGCAGGCTGCCCATCACCTCGTCGGTCGATATCTGGACAAATCGCCTTACGCCTTTGGCTCGTGCCGCATCAAGCAAAACCTGTGTGCCAATGACATTTGTCCGTAGAAACTCGTCGGCCGACAGAATGCTCCGGTCAACGTGCGATTCGGCCGCAAAATTAAAAATGGCATTACAGCCTGTCGGCACCGCTTTCATCACCGACTCGCGGTCGCATATGTCGCCTTTGATAAACGCGTGACGGCTTTCATATATCCCGGCAAGATTCTCGAGGTTTCCGGCATAAGTCAGCGCGTCATAGCTGATGATCGAAACGTCCGGTTGTTCAGCCAAGATCAGCCGCACGAACGCCGACCCAATAAAACCAGCCGCGCCTGTAACAAAAATTTCCCTCATTGGCCTACCTGTCAAGGTGCCGCATCTGCCTCAGTATCATCTCGGCGTACTTTTTTGGAGAGTCGATATCGTCGAGAATGATCTTCCCCGCGTCCTCGCTTGCGTTGTCGATGCGGATGTCGCCGAAGCCCAACAGCCGCTGCGCTATCGTTGCCGTGACCGTAACGTCCTGAACACGCCGCAGCGGAATGTTCTGCGTTGAGCGTGAGATCAAGCCGCGGTCGATCTCGATCATCGTATCAGTCAGCGTGTAACGCACCATTTTCTTCTTCAGGTGAAAAAACGCAGGAACGAGCACAAGCACTAAAGCCGCGATCAATCCTAGAACAACCGTGCTTGTGGCGGTAAACGCGGCGAGGACGCCGACCAAAAGCGCAAGGAAAAATGCCCCGGCGATGGCGGCAGCGTAGCCTACTTTTACAAATTTCAGGGTCGGCGTTATCGAAAAAATACGTTCGTCATCGGCAGCAGCGAGGTCGGTCCTCGGACGGGCCGCGACCCGCGTTTCTTCTTCCGCCTCAAATCGGTTGCCGCACTTTTGGCAGAAAGCCGCTTCGTCCGAATTGTTGGCGCCGCATTTTATGCAAAACATAAGTTTTTCCGGCTCGGTGCCCGATTATTGAAAATCATACAGCAAGGAACCGCAAACAAAAAAACGGCCGGTTTTCGCACCGGCCGCAGGTCTGTAAAGACTAGTGGAGAAGATCGATCTTTTCTTATTGGTTGACGAGCATCATTTTGCCGTCCGGCAGACGAATTTGAAGGGCGTTCGGTTCATAGACCGTCAAAGGCCGCGACTCTTTTTGGCCGAGTTTCGCGGCGGTCTCGCCGTTCACACTACGAACCGAATGCACGTATCGGGGGTCCGAGATAGAATTATACCGGCCTGCGATGCGGCGAACGTATTCCTGAGTTTCGCGGTAAGGTGGAACATTCCAGCCGTATTTCATAACCGCACCCTCACCCGCGTTGTATCCGGCAAGAGCGAGCACAACGTCACCCCTGAATGTATCCAGCAGCCACCTCATATACTTAACGCCAGCGTCGATGTTCTGTTTTGGATCATAGATCTTTGTGACGCCGAAACGCCGCGCGGTTGCGGGCATCAGCTGCATTAGCCCGCTGGCGCCCTTTGGCGACGTGGCATTCAGCTTGAACGAAGATTCCTGGTGCATCTGCGAATAGATAAGAAGCGGGTCAATCCCGTAACGGCGGCTGGAATCGACAATGTACGAGTCGTGAAGAAGGTTTCCCGTGGTAAATCCTTTCAGATGCGTTCCGGTTCCCATTGCCAGCGTTGGTCGGCCGATGGGGGCGCTTTGCCGCGTCGCCAGCCCGTCGGTGACCGAAACGACGTAACGGGTGCTGGCGGTCGTTCTGACAAGCCGGCTTCCGTTTTTTGCGTTTCTTTTCTTAAGGTCTTTTGCAGACACCCTTGCGACCGGTGCGGGCGGATAATAGATCTGAACGCCTTGTGAGCGATCGAAATTATCCATTGTTCGCGGCCCGTTCTGGGCAGCCGCAGCGACGGATAAAGACAGGGATATGACTGCGAGTATAATTGCCTTTTTCATTCGAGGGGAAATAAAGGACTGCCGCATATGCCGGGCAAGTATCTTAAATTTTCGGTTGATCGGAGAGGGTGGACCCGGCGCGATCTAAAAGCAAAGCTGCCGTCCACTAAGTATTACAAACAACTAATCTTAGATATGTTCCAAAAAAAGTTTATAAATACCACACATTGTTTACCAATGCGGGGTCAAAGCTTAACATCCAGCCGGCAGCAATGTAAAGGAATCCGCAACACGCCTTCTCACTCACCCGGTTTTGCGGTATCTTTGTGCCGATGCTTTATCTTTCGCAAATTTTGGGTCGGCCGATCCTGGATTTTCGTAACGAAAAGATCGCCTCGATAAGCGATATCCTAGTGAAATACGGCAGCGAGGAATATCCGCCCGTGATCGGCCTTGTTGCCCGGTTGCGACGGCGTAATTTTTTTATTTCACGGCGGAATATTTCGGACCTGAACATTCAGGGGGCAAAGATGAGCTCGGCCATGCTCGACCTGACGCCGTTCGAGCGGCGCGAAGGCGAGGTATTGCTCGGCAAGGACGTTCTGGACAATCAACTGATCGATGTTGACGGCAAACGGGTCGTCCGTGTAAATGACGTTCAGCTGATCGACACCGGCGAATCGTGGCGTGTAGCCGGGGCGGATGTAAGCTTGCAGGGATTTGTCCGGCGCCTGATGCCAAAGGGCTTTTACGGAACGGGCCGGCCCGTGGAAGTGCTGGATTGGGCCGATGTGGGCTATCTGGCGACCGACACGGCCACCGTGACCGTGCAGCTAAAATCGTCTAAGGACAAATTGTCACGGCTTCACCCGGTTGAAATAGCTCAATTGGCGGAAACTCTTTCGCCGATCCATCGCACCGAGATCGTGGAAAGCCTCGATGACGAAGTAGCGGCGGATATGCTTGAGGAAATGTCCACCGAGGCGCAGGCGAGGATCCTTGAGGAAATGGACGAGGAACGCGCCGCCGACATTCTCGAAGAAATGTCGCCCGACGACGCCGTTGACGTACTCGACGAAATGGACGACGAAAAGGCCCAGGAGCTTTTCGATCTGATGGAGGACGAGGAAAAGGCCGATGTCGCCGAGCTTATGCCTTACGCTCACGACACCGCAGGCGGCTTGATGACGACCGAGTTCGTCGTGTTCCCAAAGTGGTTGACGGTCGGCGAAACCATTGTCCGGCTCCGCGAAATGGCTGAGACGCCAAACATGATCTACTACATGTATGTTGTCGAAGAGGAAGGCTCGTGGAAAATATCCGGCGTCATCACGCTGCGAAGTTTGATGCTTGCGGATCCGACACGACGGCTCGAAGAGGTTATGCGGCGCGAGTTTCGTTTTGCTCATACATCGGAATCCGCCGAAGACGTGGCCCAAACGATCGCCGAGTACAATTTGCTGGCCCTCCCTGTCCTCGATGACGAAGGCGAGATCGCGGGCATTGTTACGGTCGATGACGCTATGGAAATTCTGCTGCCGAAAAATTTTCAAAGCCGCCTGCCTAGGTTATTCGGCTGAACCATTCCGCGTTCCTAACCCGCCTGGAGATTGATCGAAACCGAACGAGCGTTTTGGACTGAGAGTGCCGCCTTTACGGCATCCTCAAGCTGCATCTCACGCCCGGCTTTCGCACACCCTTCAAGATCGTCGTTTGCCATTCCGGCGTTGAGTTTCGATAGGTAAGATTCGCGGAAACGGGCTTCGGCCGGTTCGATCTTGTATCCGACAAGCTCGCGAATGTTCTCCGCCGCTCCCGAAAGCATGGCGGCCCTTTCAAGATCGCCCGTATCTGCCGCGATCGCCGCAAAGCCGTCCAGTGAGCACGAAATTGTTATCTGATTCGAGAGCCCCATCGCCGAGGCCAAGGCTTCGGCAAAATGTCCCGCGGCCTCGGCCGTCTCGCCTAGACAGGTCTTGGCCGCGGCAAGATTGTTAAGAGAATCCGCAACGGCCGTCCGGTTCTCAAGGAAACGGAAGAGATCGACCGCCTCTTCGAATTGCGGGCGGGCATCGGCGTATCTTCCTTCGGTACGGGCCAGATCGCCCAAAAAGCTCAGCGACATCGCAATGCCGTATTTATCGTCCAGTTCCCGGCTGATCGCAAGGCCCGCGTCAAAATAGACCCTGGCAGCCAGCAGGTCGCCCTGCTGCATTGCGACAAGCCCGAGGCCCCGGTTCGAGAGAGCCGTGCCTGCCATATCGCCCGCCTCGATTCCGGCCGTAAGGCCGTCCTCGTAGGCCCGCTTGGCTGTATCGAAATCGCCCCGGAACCGGGCCGCGAGGCCGAGGCCGTTGAGAAGTTTGAACCGCAGGTCGGCCGGCGGCTCAAAGCCCGTTTCCGAGGCGGCCTTGAGCCATTCGAAACCTTCCGTCAAATGGCTTTTCACGAGCCAGTAATTTCGCACCGCGACCGCCATGCGAATGGCTTTTTCAGGGTCGTTCGCCAAACACCAATTCATCGCCGCCCTCAGATTGTCGTGGTCTTCCTCAAGTTTCTCTAGCCAGAGTTCCGATTCGGCACCCTGCAGAAGCGGCTCGGCTGTTTGACCAAGACGGACGAAAAAATCGGCATGACGCCGCCGCGCCGCGTTGACTTCGCCTTCCGCCTCAAGCATTTCAAGCGCAAGATCCCGAACTACTTCAAGCATTCTGAACCGCGACTCGCCGTCCCGCATCTCTTTTTGGATCAAAAGGCTTTTGTCGATCAGGGAACCGATCACGTCGAGCAGTTCGGTTTCCTTTGGGGCGGTGCAAATGATCTCAGCCGAATCAAATCTAAAGCCGCCCGAAAAAACGGCTAATTGGCGAAACGCGGCCTTTTCGTCATCGTTCAGCAGATCGTAGCTCCACATAACCGCCCCGCGCATTGTCTTTTGACGTTCGGGCAGATCGCGTGCACCGCCGGTGAGCAGGCTTAATCGGTTTTCAAGCTTGCTAAGAACGGAGGCGGGCGAAAGTATCTTTACCCGTGCGGCCGCAAGCTCTATCGCGAGCGGCAGGCCGTCAAGCCGCGAACATATCGCCGCGGCATCCGAAATGTTTTCAGGCGTGAGAGAAAAGGCCGGCTTTGCGGCTTTTGCCCGTTCCGAAAAAAGCATTAACGCTTCGTTCTCGCGAAGCTCTTCAAACGAAAGCGTTCCGTCAACCTGCGGAACGATCAGCGGTGGAACCTGATATTCGACCTCCGTGGTAAGCCTGAGCAATTCCCGGCTGGTGACAAGTATCCTTAACCGCTCGGCCGCCGCTAACAGCCCGGCGATCTGCGGGGCCGCTTCCGCCACTTGCTCGAAATTATCGATAACGACCAGCATCTGCTTGCCGGTCAGATAGCTTTTTAAAACCTCGATCAGAGCCTTCCCGCCTTCTTCTTTGATCCCCAGGGGCTGTGCGATCGCCGCGGCAACCATTTCGGGCCGTGAAATGTCGGCCATCTCGATAAAGAATACGCCATGCTCGAATTCCGTCAGCAGGCGCCGCGCTACCGCACGTGCGAGCGTTGTTTTGCCGGTACCGCCGATGCCCGTCATGGTCACAAGCCGACCCTTCGCGTCAAGCACCAACCGGCAAAGGGCTCCTATCTCCGGTTCGCGCCCGATTATTCGCGTGAATGTCGCGGTCAGATTATTCGGGCCCGTTTTTGGGGCGGCCACGTCTTTGTCGGTTTCGGATGCCCGGTTGTGCTCGGTCGGAGCGGTTTCAAAAACCTCGGTCGGTTCATTGGCGGTTGACCGGGTTATCACTGCCGGGGCGGGCCAATTGCCCGAGTCGATCTGTTTTTCCAAAGCCCTGAATCCCTCGATCATTTCCTCGACCGATTGAAAACGCAGCTCTTTCTGCTTTTTGATCGCCTGCAGGACCATTTGGCCGAGCTCTTCCGGAATATCGGGGAAATGCTGCGAGGGCGGAACCGGTTCGTGTGTCAGGACAGCGGCAAAAGTATCGGCCGGCGTTTCGCCTGAAAAAGGAAGGGTGCCGGTCAGCATTTCGTAAAGACAAACGCCAAAGCTCCAGATGTCCGAACGGTTGTCGACCTCCATTCCCCGTGCCTGTTCGGGCGACATATACGACGCGGTCCCAAGCACGACGCCCGCACTCGTCTGAAACCCGGCGTCCGAATGGCCGTCAAACCCGGCGGTCCGCTTTGCCAGGCCGAAATCGAGGATCTTTATGCGTCCCCTCCGGTCAACGATCATGTTGGCCGGTTTTACATCGCGATGGATGATGCCGTGTAAATGCGCTTCGGCCAGCGCCTCGGCAACCTGGACGGCGATCTCGATCGTTTCGCGTGTGTTGCGTCGCCGCCGGTGAACCATCTCGGCAACGGTCTCGCCTTCGACGTATTCCATCGCGATAAACGGCGGGTCGGCCGATTCATTTATCTCGTAGATCGTGCAGATATTGGGGTGATTCAATGCGGACGCGGCGCGGGCCTCGCGAACGAACCGTTCAACGTGCCCGCGGTCCGCGGCAAAGGTCGGTGAAAGGAATTTGAGTGCCGTCCTGCGGCCGAGCTTTGTATCTTCGGCAAGAAAAACCTTGCCCATTCCGCCGGATCCGATCGCGGAAATAATAGTGTATTGCGAGATTTTTTCTCCGATCTCAGGCATTCGCTCGGTACGAATTATACCATTTTCGCCTTTTCTCCTGGCCGCTTTCGGCCCGGCAACCCATTCGGGCTGTTGCACATCCTAGCTGAAACCCCGGTCTGGAATTGTGCGTATAATGCGGCAAAAGCTTGTTTCAACCCCTGAACATTGATATTCTCCGGGTGCAACTTTATTTTGAAATTCAAGGAGTCAGAATTATGAAGCTGATCGCAACTGCTTTATTTACGGTTTTTGCAACGCTCGCGTTCGTCCTTAATCCGGTTTTAACCGAAGCCCGCGGCGGGCTTGAGATCGGCGCGGCGGTTGAAAGTTTTTCGCTGCCCGATACGGATGGTGCCGAGAAGTCTCTTGACGGCCTCAAGGGAAAGAAGGGAACGCTTGTCGTGTGGCTGTCGGCGCAGTGCCCGGTCGTAAAAGGTTACAAAGATCGGATCAACGAGATCGCCGCCGCGTACCAGGCAAAAGGCATCGCCTTTGTCGGTATCAATTCGAACGCGACGGAAGACCTCAACTGGGTCAAATCGAACAAGGCCGAGTTCGGCTTTAACTTTCCGGTCCTGATCGACAAGGGCAACGTCCTTGCGGACAAATGGGGAGCGACCGTCACACCCGAAGTTTATTACCTTGATGCGAAGAATGTCCTTCGTTATCATGGGGCCATAGATAATGACCGCGGCGGTAAGAATATCACCGAACAGTATCTGAAAACCGCGTTCGACTCGGCACTTGGCGGCAAGGAGATCGTCAAGACGCGTGCAAACGCTTTCGGATGCTCGATCAAACGGGTCGCCGAATAGTTACCGAAATGCGTAGTTTCTTATCGAACGGGACGAAAGCCGCCGCCGTAGGCTGGCTTTTCGTCCTTGTTTTGTCAACAACGGCGTTCGCACAGGCAAAGAGGCCCGTCGGCACGAAGCCGCCCGCGGCCAAACCCGTCGCGGCCTCGATAAAGGTCACGTTGGTAGATGAGGCCGGCATCCGCAAGATCCTCGTCGCTAATGGCAAACCGCTGCTTGTAAATTTTTGGGCCACATGGTGCGACCCGTGCCGCGAGGAGTTCCCAGATCTCGTCAAGTTCGACAACGAGTTCAAGGGCAAGATCGATTTCATCACCATTTCGCTTGACGACCCTGAGGACATCGCGACCGGCGTGCCAAAATTCCTCTCGTCGATGAAGGCCGAAATGCCCGCCTATCTGCTCAAGACGGCCGACGAGAGCGCCGTCATCACATCCATCACAAAGGACTGGCAGGGAGGAATGCCGTTCACCGTTCTATATGGCACGGACGGAAAGCTTTCCTATTTTCGGCAGGGAAAGGTGGTAGTGGATACCCTGAGGGACGAAGTGAACAAGGCCCTGGGCGGTCCCGCACCGAATGTTGACGACCTGTTTGTTGTAGCCGATTTCGTTAAGATCAAAGAAGGAAGGCGGGACGAGGCCATTTTTTTCTACGAAAACAACTGGAAGATATATCGCGAGGAGGCGAAAAGAAGAGGTGTTATTGATTCGTATGAGTTTATCGATGCCCGTTCTGAAAAGAGCCCGCACTTTGATCTGATCCTGATAACCCGTTATCGAGGCGAAGGTCAGTATAAAAACAGTGAAAAAAATTTCGAACCCATTCTTAAACAGTTTCGCCCTAACGGTCCTGTCCTAAAGAATGCCCTCAAACCCGCGGACTTCCGCGAGAGTGTATTTCTTTACGACGGAAAATCCTTGTTTTCCTCACGAAACTGAACGATCAACGCCGCGACATTGTCTGCATTTTGATCGCATTATCGGCTCACATTCCTGAAAAATTGAAATACTATTTTTCATTTTACTTACGAAAGGAGATTCCGCAATGCTGAGAAAAATTGAAGATTTTCAGAAAGATTGGGCCTATGAGGCCGAGATGACAGGTAAGATTTTGAATACGCTAACCGACGCGTCGCTGGGCCAAAAGGTGACGGCTGATGGTCGGAGTCTTGGCTTTCTCGGTTGGCATCTGACGCAAACGCTGGGCGAAATGCTTGAGCTCGTCGGGTTGAAGATAGACGCTCCCGCGATTGATCAGGAGTGCCCGACCAGTGCCGCCGCGATCGCAGATGCGTACGAAAAAGCCGCAAAGTCCGTCACAGAGCAGATCAACGCGAACTGGAACGACGAAACTTTACTCCAAACCGATGAAATGTACGGCGACACCTGGGCCCGCGGCCTGACGTTGTTTTACCTGATCGCCCACCAGGCCCACCACCGCGGCCAAATGACCGTCCTTATGCGGCTGGCCGGCCTGCCCGTCCCCGGCGTTTACGGCCCCGCGAAAGAAGAGTGGGCGGCCATGGGAGCTCCTGCTTTGCCGTAAGGGGTGGCGCCATTTGCGTAGGCTGCCTTTGGAGTGGACTTCCTAGAAACCTAAATCGACAACCAGCCCCAAACACGTTAGAATCACTGTTTTGTTTTCGCCTCGGAAAGCTAACAGAAGATGAACGAAACAGCAATCACTCCTGAACTAATCGCGCAGCATAATCTTACGTCCGAAGAGTACGAGAGAATAAAGCAGATATTGGGCCGCGAGCCCAATTTTACTGAACTCGGCGTTTTCAGCGTGATGTGGTCGGAGCATTGCTCGTATAAGTCTTCGCGGGTTCATTTGAAAAGACTTCCGACAACGGGGCCGCGTGTTATCGTGCCGCCGGGCGAAAATGCGGGCGTAGTGGATATCGGCGATGATTGGTGCGTGGCCTTTAAGGTCGAATCGCACAACCACCCTAGTTTTATTGAGCCCTTTCAGGGAGCCGCAACTGGCGTCGGCGGGATCCTTCGCGATGTGTTCACGATGGGTGCAAGGCCCGTGGCGGCGATGAACTCGCTTCGTTTCGGGCCGCTGACTCCCAGACGCGGAGACACGGAGACAGGGAGACGCGGAGCGGAACAGGACTCCGCATCGCCGCGTCACAGCGTCACCGCTTCCGCCGTTTACAACCGCAACCGCTCTATTTTGAAAGGCTGCGTCGAGGGCATCGGCCATTATGGCAACTGCTTTGGCGTGCCGACGGTCGGCGGTGAGGTGGTTTTTGACGAGTCATACAGCCTGAATCCGCTCGTTAATGCGTTTGCACTTGGCATCGTAAAAAAGGACCAGATCTTTTTTGGCAAGGCTGAAGGCATCGGCAATCCGGTGCTGTATGCCGGTGCAAAAACGGGCCGCGACGGAATTCACGGGGCAACGATGGCGTCAGCCGAATTTGATGACGCCGCGTTGGAAAAGCGCCCGACCGTGCAGGTCGGCGACCCGTTCCTTGAAAAACTCCTTCTCGAAGCCTGTCTCGAAGCAATGCGAAGCGGTGCGATCGCGGGCATTCAGGACATGGGTGCCGCTGGTCTAACAAGCTCTTCGGTCGAGATGGCCGCTCGTGCGGGAACCGGTCTGGAGCTCGATCTGACGCTCGTGCCACAGCGAGAAACGGGAATGACCGCCTACGAAATGCTGTTGTCCGAATCGCAGGAACGAATGTTGATCGTGGCGCGCAAAGGCCGGGAACGCGAGTTGGTCGAGATCTTCAATAAATGGGACCTCGACGCGGTCGTTATCGGAAAGGTCGTAGAAGGCGACCGCCTGCGGATCGTTCACAACGGCAAGGTCGAAGCCGATCTGCCGGTAATGGCATTGACGGACGAAGCCCCGAAGTATGAGCGGCCGATGGCAGCTAGAGACAAGAGAAAAGAGACGAGAGACGTGAGCGGATCGTCCGCATCTCCTGTCTCCTGTCTCCCGTCTCCTGACTTAGCCGAGGCTTTGCGAAGGCTGCTCGCCGCGCCCAACATCTGCTCCAAACACTGGGTTTACGAGCAGTACGATTCGATGGTCCGCACGAACACCGCCGTCTTGCCGGGGTCGGACGCGGCTGTTATCCGGGTAAAAGAAACCCGGCGGGCGATAGCAATGTGTCTAGATGGGCCGGGCCGCTATGTGGCGGTGAATGCAAAGGAAGGGGCGAAACTCGCGGTTGCCGAAGCTGCAAGAAACGTGGTTTGCGTGGGTGCAAAGCCGATCGCCGTGACGAACTGTCTGAACTTCGCCTCGCCCGAACGCCCGGAAGTGATGCGGTCCTTTTCGGACGTGATAGACGGCATGGCCGAAGCCTGTACTGCGTTCGAAACGCCGGTCGTTTCAGGCAACGTCTCGTTCTATAACGAGACCGACGGCAAAGGCATTTTGCCGACGCCGACCATCGGCATGGTCGGGCTGATCGAGGACACGCGAAAGATCATTACACAGGGCTTCAAAACGCCCGGCGATATCATCGCATTGCTCGGCGTTACAAACGACGATCTTTCAGTCAGCGAATATGCTCATT
>JBGTJP010000114.1:0-34971 GCA_041745075.1 Pyrinomonadaceae bacterium
AGTTAAAGGCCGTTCAGGTTGTAGTTTTTAAGAAAACTTTTTCGCATCGGGTGGCGATGGGAAGCAGCCCTTTCGAGCTGCTACTCAATTAAATTACCCTAATGTAAAACATCTGTCAACAATTATTTATCATGTTGAACGTCTAGTTGATTGAATGTAGGTCAGTTTGACCGGAACATATTACCGGTTAGGTTCCGCGGGCCGCCGGTCCTCTAATGCGGACGAGACCGCAAAGCCAATCGCCAACCACTGTAGAAGTGAAAACAAGACAGTGGAGAACAAAGTGAGATTGTCGATTGGAATGAAGTACGTGCCCGACTGCAGCGGGTTAACAAAATCGGAGATCAATGCCGAAAGCATCACTCCCGGCAGATTCAACACAATGAAAATCTGTATCGGCCTCGGCTCATGATATAGATGAAAGCCCCGCTCAAATCCTTTTTCGTAAATCCCAAAGAGAAGGAGCAAACCATTAATGAGAACGCATACCCAGCCGATCCGGTTTAATAGAAATGCTTTCAACAAACTCATTTCGGTTTCACAGGAGCTGACGCCGTTTGTTCAAAAATTTGAGTCGAATCAGAACCGAGAAGCGACTCTCTGAAAATCCACTCAATAATTGATCCGAAAAAAAGCCACTGCAATGTTATCAGCGGAACGGCGGCAAGAATATAGACGAAAACCTTGGCCCCTTGGGTCTCAAATATAGCGAGAATTGCCGAAGAGATCGCGTGAGCCAGTACGAGTGGAAGAGCATTCGCTAAGAACATTAAGTAATTCAGGGCTGTCGGATGATAAAACGAACCGAATCCAGGGTCTGGATTGTAATCACCGAGAACTGCAAAAAGCAGAACGATCCACTGCGTGATCGCAACCGCGATTCCTAACGGTCTGAGAAAAAAGTTGTGAACAACCCTCATGCAAAAAAGATTATCGCACAGCTATTCAGTTAGTTTCTATCTTTTTAGCTCCATCTTTGCCACCGATTCTAAATGGACTTCATCGGGCCCGTCCGCGAGACGAAGGCTGCGGGCGTAGATCCAAAAAGAAGCTAGCGGATAGTCCTGGCAGACGCCGCCGCCGCCGTGGACCTGAATGGCGCGGTCGATCACTTTCAAGGCCATTTGTGGGACGACCGCTTTTATCATCGCGATCTCTTTGCGGGCGGCTTTGTTGCCGGCGGTGTCCATCTTCCACGCGGCATTTAACACCAGCAGACGTGCCTGATCGATGGTCAGCCGGGCTTCGGCGATCCATTGACGCACGACACCTTGTTCGGCGACGGGTTTGCCAAAAGCGACCCGCGACTTTGCCCGTTCGCACATCATTTCCAGCGACCGTTCGGCCGTGCCGATCAGCCGCATACAATGATGAACGCGGCCGGGGCCGAGACGGCCTTGAGCAATTTCAAAACCGCGGCCCTCTCCAAGCAATAATTTGTCTTTTGGCACGCGGACATCAGTAAAAGAAATTTCGGCATGGCCGTTCGGTGCATCGTCAAATCCAAAGACATTTAAAATGCGCTCGACCTTTACGCCTTCGGCGTCCATCGGTACTAAGATCATCGACTGCTGCAGATGTTTCGCGGCAGACTCATCGGTCTTGCCCATAAATATCGCAAGCTTGCAACGTTTATCGCCAGCCCCGGTCGACCACCATTTTCGGCCGTTCAGAATGTAGTCATCTCCATCGGCCTTGATCGACGCCCGGATGTTGGTAGCGTCGCTCGAGGCAACATCAGGCTCGGTCATCGCAAAACACGAGCGGATCTCGCCAGCGAGAAGCGGCTTTAGCCATTCATCTTTCTGCTCATCGGTCGCATAAAGATGCAGTACCTCCATATTGCCGGTATCAGGTGCGGAGCAATTAAAGACCTCGCTGGCCCATGTGACCCTGCCCATAATTTCAGCAAGCGGGGCGTAATCGAGATTCGACAAGCCCGAAACGTCCGGAAGGAAAAGATTCCAAAGTCCCGCGGCTCTTGCCTTTTCCTTTAGCTTCTCGATCATGCCAAGCGGTGCCCATCGATCACCGGTATTGATCTCGGAATGATACGCGGCCTCGCCGGGATAAACGTTCTCAGCCATGAAATGGTGTAAACGTGCCAGACACTCACGGGTCTTCAGTGATTGCTCGAAATCCATGTTCACAAAAATAACATAGAGGCGGCGAAAGTCATCACCAGCCATCGTCCAAAAAATGAATCTATTTTTCGTCAAGGGTCGTGTATAATTTCTGAGATTTCAGGAGGAGTTATGAGAACCGCAAAAAGTTGGAAGCGGGCTGGCATCGGCGTCATTGCTTTGGTGATATGCTCAACGTTTATTCTGGCACAGGGTGTTGGGACCGGGCGTACGGCATTGGAGTTCTATCAAGAGATCGAGGGCTACGATGCAGAGCAGCGGGCCTTGCTTTCGAGCAAAGGCAAGAGATACGACGCCGAGGCTCGCGACGATATTGCTCGCGGAAAGAAGGCTTTGGCGAAGAAATACGCCGCCGAGCTTGAAGCCCGGCCCGATCTGAAGGAGAAGGACTTTTATTTTCTCGGACGCATGCACTCGGTTGCGGACAACGATAAAAAGGTTTTGGAATCGATGCAAAAATTTCTCGCCGAATATCCGGCAACCGCAAAAGGCGACATGGTCCAATCTGCCCTTGGATTTGTGATCGTTGCGTCCTCAAGAGCAAAGCAGATGGAAATTGCCGAAGTGGCTTTTGAAAGATGGACAACCGGTGAGCCTTTGGTAAAGAGCCAGCAGCCGGCCCTGCAAGACTATCTCGCGACCGGATATTTCAAGTCCGGGCAATATGAACAAGCGATCGGGCACGCCCAAGGAGCTTTCGATCTTTTGAAAACGCTGGAAGCGAAGACGCTTCAGGAAAAACGCACACGGGAGCAGGTTTATATGAATCTGGTCGAAGTGCTCGCGCTTGGATATAAGAAGAACAAAAATTCGGAGATGTCGCTTAGCGTCCTGGCCGAAGCGAGGGCGCAATCCTTCACGCTGCCGTCTGCTAATCTATATCGAAAGGTGATGGATTTCGTTGAGGGCGGCGGTTTTTCAGAAAAGAAGCTGATGCAGAAGGTTGAATCGTACACCAAGGCGGATCCGGCCCCGGAAATGAAGTTTGTGGAATGGCTTGGGCAGGAACCCGCATCGCTTGAACAGCTTCGGGGCAAGGTTGTTCTGCTCGATTTCTGGGCGACGTGGTGCGGCCCTTGTATCGCAACGTTCCCACGCCTCCGCGGTTGGCATAAAAAATACGCAGGGAATGATTTCCTGATAATCGGCGTAACACAGTACTACGGCCAGCATGCGGGCAAAAAACTGTCCCCTCTCCAGGAACTTGAGTTTCTGGGCGAATTTAAGGAAAAGTACAAACTGCCATACGGTTTTGCCATCTCGAACACGGGCGAGGCAGGAGCCAAGTACGGCATCACCGTTTATCCGACGACGGTGCTGCTCGACCGGAACGGAGTTGTACGCTACATTGGCACTGGCTCCGGTGCGGAGGAAAGCGAGAATTTAGAAGATATGATAAAGAAGGTTTTGAGCGAGGACAGCCGATTAGGAGCTGTCCGAAAATAACAGGGCAGAGTTTATGACGGAAACGGCTGCCGCGAGAATGGGTGAAGAGTTGGACGGCGACCGACTCGCCGACTATCTCGGCCCACGCTTGAGCATCGAAACAGATCGGATCGAGATTTTGCAGTTTCCGGCGGGCAGCTCGAATTTAACTTATCTGATCAAGATCGCCGATTCCGAATACGTACTCCGTCGTCCGCCGTTCGGGAATACTGTAAAGACCGCTCACAACATGCGGCGTGAGTTTGAAGTGCTCTCGAAACTCTCGAAAGTTTACCCGCCAGCCCCAAAACCAGTGCTTTTCTGCGGCGATGATTCCGTCATCGGCTCCGACTTTTATCTTATGGAGCGCCGCGAAGGGTTGATAATTCGAGGAACAATACCGGATTCTGTACGGAATTCGCCAGAATTGCAGCGAAAGGTATGCGAAAGTTTTGTCGCTAATCTGACAGAACTCCATAAGATCGACCACGAAGTTGCCGGCCTTTCCGATCTCGGCAAACCCGAAGGCTATTGCCGCCGCCAGGTCGAAGGTTGGACCAAAAGATATTTTGCCGCAAAGACAGATGAGCACCCGGAACTGGAAGCCGCCATCGCATGGCTGAATGAAAATATTCCCGTCGAATCCGGCGCGTCGCTGGTCCATAACGACTACAAGTTTGACAACATAATGCTCGACCCGGATGATCTGACAAACATCACCGCGGTGCTTGATTGGGAAATGGTGACGGTCGGCGATCCGCTGATGGATCTCGGTACGACGCTCGGTTATTGGATGTCGAAAGACGCGGGCGAAGAGATGCTAAATATGCCTTTTAATCCGCGTATATTGATGGAAAATATTTCGCGGAAAGAACTTGTCGAAATGTACACCGAGGCATCCGGCCGCGATGTGCCGGATATTTTGTTCTATTACGTTTTCGGCACATTCAAGATCGCCGTCATCTGCCAGCAAATTTATGCAAGATTTCTTAAGGGTTTTACGAGGGACGAAAGATTCACAAATTTTGACAGCTTTGTCTCCAGGTTAGGTCATCTCGCTCTAACTGCGATCGAGAAAGACGCTCTTTAACGATCCACTATCAATTATCAAACTATCCACTGGAAAAGAGATCATTTTAGTTTCAGTGGATAGTTTTTCAGTTGATAGTTTGTCCTTAAAGAGCGGCTTGGCGTTCTTTCCAGGTTTGGGGATTCGATCCGTCGTCGCGGCGTTCCATTGTGATCGCCCCGGGAGAAGGGCAAACCAGAGCGCAGAGGTTGCAGCCGACGCATTCAGCCTCGATGACACGCGGATAGCGGTGGCCGTTTGATTCGACGAATTCGAAGCTCTGATGGGCCCCGTCTTCACAGGCAACGTAGCACAGGTTGCATCGGATGCAGTGTTCTTCGTTGACTTGGGCTTTTACATCGTAATTTAAATCGAGATTTCCCCAATCGGTTACGCTGCTGACCGATTTGCCGATGATGTCATTGACGCTTGCAAAACCTTTTTCATCGAGATAATTATTCAACCCGTCGATCATGTCCTCGACGATGCGATAGCCGTAATGCATCACGGCGGTGCAAACCTGAACATTGCCCGCACCGAGCAGCATAAACTCTACCGCATCACGCCATGATGAGATGCCGCCGATTCCGCTGATCGGAATATTAAAGTCGGCATCACGGGCCAGTTCCGAAACCATGTTCAAGGCGATCGGTTTAACAGCCGGCCCACAATAGCCGCCGTGCGCCGCCATTCCATTGACGTTCGGATGCGGTATAAGCGTATCGATATCGACGCCGATGATCGAATTGATCGTGTTTATCAGCGAAACGGCATCGGCACCGCCCTTCTGCGCGGCTTTTCCCGGCGGCAAAATATGCGTGACATTTGGCGTAAGTTTGACGATCACCGGAATGTCCGACACTTCCTTTACCCACTCCGTCACCATGCAGGTGTATTCGGGAACCTGCCCCATCGCGGCTCCCATTCCGCGTTCGCTCATGCCGTGCGGACAGCCGAAATTCAGCTCAAAACCATCGCATCCGGTGTCCTGAGTTCGTTTGGTAATTTCCTGCCACGCTTCCTTTTTTGATTCGACCATCAACGACGCGATAACGGCGTGTTCCGGATATTTCTTTTTGCACTCCGCCATCTCCTTGAGATTGACCTCAAGCGAACGGTCGGTGATCAGCTCAATATTATTGAGCCCGATCATCCGCAAACCGCCGTGATCGATCGCCGCCAGCCGCGACGAAACATTAACGATCGGCTCACCCAAAGTCTTCCAAACCGCCCCGCCCCATCCCGCGTCAAACGCCCGCTCCACCATCGACCCCATATTCGTCGGCGGCGCCGAAGCTAGCCAGAATGGGTTGGGAGATTCGATTCCTGCAAAGTTAGTAGTTAAGTCAGACATATACCTAGTCAAGCCACTCGATTTTGAGACCCGTGGCCTTTATCAACGCATCTCGGCCCTCTGGAGTTTCGTAACCAATAACTGCGTTTTGGCCACCTGTGTTGAAGTAAGTGTAGCGGCCTTTCGCACGCAGAGTTCGAGTTAATCCTACAACTTTCGTGAAAAGTCCAGGATCGACCCAGTCATTATCTACCTTCAAATCCCATTTGTAATTATTTCCGCGAATAGAAAAGGCAACCCAAGCTTTTTCTTTTTCAATATCAACGAAGTCTTTTAGATTCTCAAACTTCAGTTCGCCGCGAGAAATACGTTCGAGGTGCTTCATTACCTCCACATATGCGCCATGATCTTCGATGGCTTCAGTGTCGAAATCCCAACATCGATCGGTCAAAGGAGTCCAGGGTTCCTTCTGGATCGTGCCGCCAAGTTCCATATAAAGACTCGCATACGGCTTGTCTTCGATGGACTTATCCTTTCGAAGATCATCTACAACAGAGTTGTCGATTCCCGCATTCAGGGAGAATCCAAGTTTGCGAAATGTCTCCCATTGTTGTTCGAACGAGATAGGCGTTTTCTTTGCAACCCTTGGCGGCGGTGGCAACGATTGGCCGTTGGCGGCCTTTTGCGTACAACCTAGAAAACTAAAAAGTACGCCGATCAAGCCTACTGCAATACTCGACTTCTGTAACGCCATTCTCCCTAATTCTAATACCATAGATTCATACCGTCTCGAGCCTTTTTTTCAACGCCTTCAAGAACTTTTTGTCATTCAGAATATCACGTTCCACCAACTTCGAATCTGTTGAACCATTCTCCATCACCTTTCGCAATTCGCTATTTATCTGTGTTTGATACGGTGCGGCGTTTGGCTGTTCGGCGCGGTGGCGGAAATGATCGACAACATCACCGTCAAGGTAAATCGTTATTTTTACCTTCCCAGAATTCTTCAACTTCTCGGCCCACCGGGAGCGCATAGCCGTGTAAGTCCCGGGTTTCATTACTTCGTCATCAGTAAGCCCACTTGCAATCTCGGCGTCGTATTCTTCCTTTGTGACCGTGTAGGTCCATTCTTCATCTTTTTTTCTCATTGTACATTTTCACCTGTCTTGCATTGGCCTTTCTGGCTGATATGATCCGGATTCGGTCTCCTCGTTCCGAAAAAGCGACGAACAATAATCGTTGAGATGAGGCTCCGACGAATTGGTATCGAATTTCATCGTCATAATTCTCCGCATCGAATAATTCAATTGCGTTCGGATCAAAAAATGCCGTTGCCGCTTCATCAAAACTGACACCGTGTTTCTTAAAGTTCTTCGCCGCCTTTCGCGGGTCCCATTCGAAATCCATAGTTATTATACCGACATATATGGATATATCAAGATATTATTAGTTATTCACCAGCTTCCAATTTTTATAAAACACGCCGTTGATGCCTTTAAAAACAATTCGAATTACGCTGACCGCAAAATCGAAGACGAATGGCAGGTAAGACGGCCTAATAATATCCACGAACAAAACGAGGCGAGGGTCGTCGGTTTCGTTGAACGATTGGTGGAGAAGGGTGTCGTCGAAGATAAAGAGTTTTTTGTTGTGCCAATGGTTTTCGACCGGGCCGACTTTTATGTAAGCCTGTTCGCCGACATTTTCATTCAGGCAATAAAGGACGCGCAAGCTGGGACGGAACGGGCCGAAATGGCGTGAGGTGCTCTCGCGTTCGCGGAAGACCGAGACGCCGATTGTCCGGACGAATTTGTACTTTTGATGAAACTCAGCGATGTCGATCCCGGCGTCGATATTCTTGCCGTACCATTTGAAAAAGTACATGGCGCGCTTCATCCCTTCGGTCTTTTTATCGACCATCTCGCCAACGCCAAGTTCATCGGCTTTTTTCAGCAAGGCCCCGATCTCTTCCTGATACGGCTTTGGCAAATCTTCTAATTCGTAAACACCTTTATTGATGTATGGCAGTGCGAGAATGTCGAGCAAAATATTTACCGGCGAGGCAAGCCATGTTCCGATGCCGTTGCGTGTAAAATACTGACGTACAACGCCGAAGTCGAGGCCGCGATTTCGGGAAACATCCCAAACACCGCATAGAATAAGTGCGAGAACGGGGATCGGAAAGAACCAGCCCAATGCAACGATCACCGCTGTTACCAAAAAATGCTTTACGAATTTTTTAAGTCTTCGATTCATTAATAAAACACGTCGCGTTTGGGGCGGTACCGTTACTCCTGATCCAATTGATTCGTTGTGCTGCTTGAACTAACCAGCTTTCTCCATAATAATTCCGTATTCGGTTCCGAATTTCCGCTTTGGTAATAAAAGCATCCGCCGAATCAGTTGGACTGAACGCACATTCGAAAAACGCAAAATGAAATTTCTGGTTAGTCAGGTATCGTATTTTCTCGATCAGCGTGAAAGCCGTCGCAACATTAAGGCGCTGGTCAAATATACCTTTTTTTTGGTCGGGGTAATAATTGCGTTTTCGATCACGTTCCATTTGATAATGCTTTACGTCGAGGGCCGCGAATTTTCGTGGCTTTCGGGCTTTTACTGGACGCTGGTAGTGATGTCAACGCTTGGTTTCGGCGATATTACTTTCGAATCGGATACGGGCCGGGCATTTAGCATTCTGGTGCTTCTTTCAGGGGTTGTGCTGCTCCTGATAATGCTGCCATTCACATTTATCCGTTTCTTTTATGCTCCATGGCTTGAGGCTCAGCTTCATGCCCGCAGTCCGCGTGCGGTTCCTCCCGGCACAAGCGGGCATGTAATTATTTGCAGTTACGAATCGATCGCTCCAAATCTGATCAGAAGGCTTGAAAGACAAGGGATCCCGTATTTTGTTATCGAGTCTGACTCCGCGAAGGCGGCCGATCTGTTTCAGGACGATGTTTCGATCATTCAGGGAGACATAGAAAATGTATCCACCTATAGGCAAATGGAGGTCGGCAAAGCTCGGATGGTTGTCGCGAACGCAAGCGATACAGCGAACACGAATATCATCCTGACCGTCCGTGAGGTTGCTCCGGAAGTGCCGATCGCGGCGATCGCCGAGGTTGACGATTCTATCGATATCCTTGAGTTAAGCGGTGCGACCCACATTTTGCCGCTCAAGCAGATGCTCGGAGAAAAACTGGCAAACCGGATAAGCGTAGGCAAGGACCGTGCGAATATTATTGGTTTCGTCGGTGACTCAAAGATAGTTGAATTTACCGTTTACGGAACGCGGTATTCTGGCCAAAAACTTTCTGATACGAATTTGCGTGAAGAAACCGGCGTCAACGTGATCGGGGTGTGGGAGCTTGGCCGTCTGATGCCGGCCCGGTCGGATACGAGATTTTCCGATTCAAGCGTTGCGGTCGCGGCGGGAAGCGATCTCAACATCCGCAAACTAAACGAGGTGCTGGCGAAGGAAGGCGGGTTCGAGTCGGGACCGGTGCTTATTATCGGCGGTGGCAAAGTCGGGCGTGCGGCTGGACGGGCGTTAAAGAAAAACGGACGGACGGTGTTCATGATCGAGGCAAAAAAGGAGTTGCGCGGCGTTATAGGCGACATCCCTGACCGCCTCACGATCGGGGACGCCGCCGACCGCCACACCCTCGAACAGGCTGGTTTAAGCGAATGTTCGCTCGTCATCCTGTCCACAAATCAGGATGCCGTGAACATCTATCTGTCAATATATTGCCGGCGGCTCGACCCAACGGTGCGGATCGTAAGCCGCATCACGCACGAACGCAACCTCGGAGCTATACACCGCGCTGGAGCGGATTTTGTTTTGAGTTACGCTCCCCTGGGGGCCGAATCTCTGATGTCGCTGATCCAGGGGCGGGAATCGGTGATAATGGGCGAGGATGTCGAATTTTCGAGTGTTATTTTGCCCGAAAATCTTGTCGGCAAGACGCTGGACGAAAGCAGGCTCGGTGAATCGTGCGGAATTATCGTTCTTGCCATCGAAAATAACGGAACAACCGCGGTCAATCCGGGACCGGAACACCGATTAGAAAAGGGGAGCAGGCTTAGCGTTCTCGGCACGACCGATCAACTGCAGAAGCTGAAGTCGATGTTTGATTAGCCATATCTTTTTTCATCGCCCGGCTTGTCAAAAACCTTGTCTAGTTACACTTTTTAGCCGCCGGCAAAGCGCACTTTTTGGTCTGTCAGATGTAGGTGAATGCCCTGTGCCGCGAGTTTACCCATCTGCGATGCATCGACTGCCTCGCGGCCGCCGTTTGCACAATCGCCGCCGGCGAAGATTTTTGGGTTCGAGGTCTGCATTTGATCGTTGACAACGACGCGCCCTTTTTCGTCTAACTCGACCGCGGCGGCCTTTTCAAAAAAGTAACGCATCTTTTGCTGGCCGACCGCTTTTATGACCATGTCACACGGGATGTCGAACAGCTTGAGCGAGCCATCGGTCTTCTCGCATTGCAGACCGGCGACGTGCTTGTAATCATCGTCGCCCAGAATGCCGATCGGTGCGGCCTGCCAGACGAATTCAATACCGTCCTTTTTCGCTAACTCAAGTTCATAGTCATAGGCCGAGGCATCCTTTTCGGTCCGACGATAAACCAAAACGACCTTCTCCGCACCCAGCCGTTTTGCTTGCGTAACTGCGTCGATGGCAGTATTCCCGGCTCCGATAACAGCTACGGTTTTGCCAAGCGGAATATTCATCCAATCGCGTGTTTTTATTTTTTCAATAAAATTGAGGGCGTCGTAAACCCCGTCAAGATCTTCGCCCGGGATGTTGAGCATTCTGGTTTCGCCAAGGCCCGTGGCGAGGAAAATGGCATCATGCCAAGTTTGCAGATCGGCAAAAGACACGATCTGAGCGTTTGTTTCGTCAGGGACACCGGGCTGGGCAGCCTCGTGGCCACCCGCGGCCGCAGGTGGTTCCGACTTTTCACCTATCTCGGTATTCAATAGAAACGTCACACCCATTTTTGCGATGTGCTCCACCTCGTCGAGCGAAACACTCTGCGGCATTTTGTATTCGGCCATGCCGTATGTGTCGAGGCCGCCGGCGAGCGGCATCTTCTCATAGATCGTCACATCGTAGCCGAGCCGCGCTAAGTACGCCGCACACGAAAGCCCGGCAGGGCCCGAGCCGACGATACCGACCGACTTCCCGGTTGACTCGCCTTTTTCGAAAATCTGCTTATCGCTCGCCATCGAATGATCAGTCGCATATCTTTGCAGCCGCCCGATCTCTATCGGTTTCTGGAGTAAAGTTTTTTCGACACACGCACCCTCGCATAAAACCTCTACCGGACAGACGCGCGCACAGGTCGCGCCGATCGGATTTGCGTCAAAAATAACCCGGGCCGAGCCGTGCAGATTCCCGCTTGCGATCTTTTTGATAAACGACGGCACATCGATATGCGTTGGGCAGGCGTGCATGCACGGTGCGTCATAACAATAAAGGCACCGGTTCGCCTCGACCGCCGCCTCGGCCGCCGTCATCGCGGGGTTGATCTCGGTGAAGTTTTTCTCGATCTGGGTTATGTCTAGCGGTGTGCAGTAATCATTTGCCATAAGAGTTATTCACCACTGAGGCACAGAGCGCAAAGAGACAAAATATTAATTTTTGAATACTCTGTGTCCTCGGTGCCTCTGTGGTGCAAGCTTCATCAATCCGCCACGATCGCGCCATACGCGTCTGGCCGACGGTCGCGGAAGAATTGCCAGGTATTACGGACCTCGCGGATCTTGTCCATGTCCAGATCGGCGACGACCAGTTCGTCCTGGTCGCGTGAAGCTTCAGCGAGCATCTGTCCGCGTGGATCGCAAAAATAGCTTTGGCCGTAAAATTCACCGATGTTCCACGGCGCTTCGGTGCCCACGCGGTTGATAGCGCCGACAAAATATCCGTTGGCGACGGCGTGTGCGGGCTGTTCGAGTTTCCATAGATATTCGCTCAGTCCGGCGACGGTCGCTGACGGGTTAAATATTATCTCGGCCCCGTTCAAACCAAGGCAGCGCGCACCTTCAGGAAAATGGCGGTCGTAGCAGATATAGACGCCGATCCGCGCGAACGCCGTATCGAAACACGGATAGCCAAGATTACCCGGACGGAAATAAAATTTCTCCCAAAAACCCGGTGCGACGTGCGGAATGTGTGTTTTGCGATATTTGCCAAGGTACTTCCCGTCCGCGTCGATCACTGCCGCGGTGTTGTAATAGATGCCGGTCTGTTCTTCTTCATAGATCGGAACAACGATCACCATTCCGTGCTGTTTCGCAACATCCTGCATCAGCTTTACCGTCGGGCCGTCGGGCACTTTTTCAACGGCTTCATACCAGCGCGTCTGCTGTTCGGCGCAGAAATACGGCGTGGTAAATATCTCCTGAAAACAAAGCATCTGCACGCCCTGCTTTGCAGCTTCTTCGACAAACTTCATCTGGTTGTCGATGTTGGCCTTCTTCGTTTCCTCGATCGACGCATCCGGCGATGCAACGTTGTGTGCCTGTATGAGGCCACATTTTATGGTTCGTGACATATCTTTATCCTAAGCAGGTTGCTCTACGACATCCAGTTAACGCCCGCTTCCGGGTTCCATTTTGTAGTGGTCTTCTTCAATTTCGTCCAAAATTCTATCGAACTTCTTCCGGTAATATCGTTGGCTCCGAACCGCGATTCGTTCCATCCGCCGAATGAGAACGGTTCGCGGGGAACGGGTACGCCGATGTTTACGCCGATCATACCGGCGCTGGCGTGTTCCATTACATAACGGGCCAGGCCGCCGCTTTGTGTAAACACGGACGCGGCGTTGCCGTAGGGATTTGCGTTCTCGATTTTTATCGCCTCATCGAGCGTTTCCGTCCGCATAATAGAGATGACCGGGCCGAAAATTTCCTCGGTTGCGACCGACATATCGGGCTTTACATGATCGATCACGGTGGGCCCGACATACGTGCCGTTTTCTTTGCCCGCAACGACCGAGCCGCGACCATCGACGAGTATTTTGGCACCGTTTCTTTCAGCCTCGGAAATATACTCCTCTATTCGTTCCTTGGCCGCACGCGAGATAACCGCTCCTAGATTTTTGCCCGGGACGACCTTGCGGGCTTCGACGGCGATCTGTTCGATAATGCCATCCACATCGCCGACAGCGAGCATCGCCGAGGCCGCCATGCACCGCTGCCCCGCACAGCCGGACATAGACGCCGTGACATTCGTTGCGGTCAATGTCGGATCCGCGTCCGGAAGAACGAAGAGATGATTTTTTGCACCGCCAAGTGCGATACAGCGTTTGAGATTGTGCGTGCTTTGCTGATAAACGAGCTTTGCTACCTTTGTCGAACCGACGAAGCTGACGGCCTCGATATCCGGGTGTGAACAAATTCCCTCGACGATCTCTTTGCCGCCGTTGATGACGTTAAACACACCGTCAGGCAGGCCCGCCTCGTTCAATAATTCCGTCATTCGAACGACCGAAAGCGGCACAAGCTCAGACGGTTTCATTATCATCGTGTTGCCCAGAACAAGTGCGTTCGGCATGGTCCAATTTGGCACCATCAGTGGGAAGTTGAACGGGACGATCGACGCCACAACGCCGACGGGAAAGTGCTCGGTGCGGCATTCAACGCCTTTCGAAACCTCGAGGATCTCACCCGAAACAAGCTGCGGCATCGAACATGCAAATTCGGTCAGCTCGATGCTTTTATCGACCTCGGCCCTGGCCTCGTCCCACGTCTTACCGTTCTCTTCCGAGATAAGGGCCGTAAGCTCGTCCGAATTCTTTTCCAGCAAATAACGATATCTAAAAAACACCTGAACGCGCTCTTTGATAGGTTTTGCTCCCCATTTTTCAAACGCGCCCTTTGCGGATGCAACGGCCTTATTCAATTCGTCAACGGTTGACATCGGAACCCGCGACAAGAGACTGCCGTCGAGCGGTGACGTAACGTCCAGATCGTTGCCGGTTGTGCTCTCGACAAACTGGCCGTTATAGAAATTGCTAATTCTTGGATACTTCATATTGCGCACTCGCGGGAAAACTTCTGGTTAAAAGAAAGTATAGACCAAACCCTATCGCAAACGTAACAAACCATGCGTAGGTGTAGAGCGTATCAAAGAGATCGGGCTGCTGGACCTGGCCGCCGGGCGTCGTTGCGGCCCGCAGGAACCCGGGCACGACCGGGGCGATAGCGGAAATTAGGGCAACAATAGCTCGCCAATTAAACCCGCTGCCGTATGAATACCTGCCGCCGGTTTTGAACAATTCCGGAAGTTCGATCCGGCGTTTTCTTATCAGCCAGTAATCACAGATCAGTATCCCGCCAATCGCTCCCATCAGGCCTGAATAGCCGATCAGCCACGTAAAGATATACGCTCCCATCGACGACATCAGCTGCCACGGCATCATCAGAATGCCGATGACGGCGGTTATCAAACCGCCCATTACATATGAGATGCGTTTCGGATTTAGGTTCGAGAAATCGTTTGACGGCGACACTACGTTCGCGGCCATATTGGTAGAGAGCTGTGCGACGAAGATCACGATCATCGCAAAGAGAATTACGACCGTGCTGTCGAATTTTTGGATCAGCTTTACCGGGTCCGCGATGGCCTCGCCGTAAATAATGACGGTCGCGCTCGTCACGGCTACCCCGATGAATGCAAATGCCGTCATCGTCAAAGGAAGGCCAAGAGCCTGGCCAAGCATCTGCGAACGCTGGCTTTTGGCATATCGGGTAAAGTCAGGGATATTGAGACTTAGGGTCGCCCAGTAGCCGACCGAGGCGGTCAGTGCACCGGGAAAAACCGTCCAGAAACTGTTGGATTGTTTCTGCAGCACGTCCGACCCCGCGAGCACGCGACCGATTCCCCCAGCGGCATTCGACGCCCAGATCAGCAACGCGAGTCCGCCGAGAAGGAGCAGCGGCGCGGCCCACGATTCGAGATACTTGATCCCCTCAATTCCCTTCAGGATAATGACCACCTGAATAAGCCAAAATAGAAAGAACGAGAGCCATGTATGCAGCGGGTGGGCCGCGATCATCGAATCAAAATTAGACCAGCCGCCCCAAACGGCAGTCAACAATGCATCGATCGCCGTTCCGCCGATCCACGTCTGAATGCCGAACCACCCGCACGCAACGATCGCCCGAAGAATAGCCGGAATATTCGCGCCCTTTGTTCCAAACGAAGCCCGCGTCAAAACCGGAAACGAAACGCCGTATTTTGTGCCGGCATGAGCGTTCAAAACCATCGGGACAAGCACAATCGTATTGCCGAGCAGGATCGTCAACATCGCCTGCCACCACGTCATCCCCGCTTCGATAAAGCCACCCGCAAGCGTATAGGTCGTGATGACCACGCTCATCCCGATCCAGAGCGCGGCGATATTCCACGTGGACCAGGTCCGCTGCCCGATCGTCGTCGGAGCAAGATCATGATTCCACAACGGCGAGGCCGAAACGTCCTCGGTTAGTTCGACAAACTCCCTGCTTTGTTCGCTCATAACAATTCCTATTCCGGCAAACCCATCCGTTTCAGCAATCCAGCGTATCGCGGGTCGTCACGCAGCGGGTTTAGCATTGGTTCCGTCTTCATCAAGACCGACATACGCCAATCGCGTTCTTGAAACGCGGTTTCCAGTTCCGCAAAGGCCTTTTCCTTTTCTCCTAGGCCAGCGTAGATCGTCGCGATAAAGAAGGTCATTACGTGTTGAGTTTTCCCGATCTCTTTGAACTTGTTGATGACACCCTCTGCCTCTTCACGACGGCCCATTTTTGCATAAGCATACCCGGCAACTTGAAGCATTAACTGATTTGATGGATCGGACTGGAGCGGCTTTTCGGTCAATGCGAGCGCTTCTTTATACATTCCGCTGTTGAGATGAACCAGTCCGTACAGATAACGGCCTAGGATAAAGTCCGGCTCAAGGTCGTGCATTTTTTTTCCTTGGGCAAGAGCTTTTTCATTTTGCCCGGCCAACATATAAAACCAAGCAAGATTTGATACGTTAACCAGATTTACCGGTTCGAGATCGGTCGCAATTGCACCTTCCTTGATCGCTTCTTCCGTGCGTCCCAAGGGGATATGCAAACCTATAGCAAGCCGTAGATGAGAAAGCGCGTTCTTCGGGTCGAGCTCAATTGCCCGTTTGAATTCACGCTCGGCCTCAGCCCAATTCCACTCGAATAAAGATAACGAAACAGCAACGGCCATATGACCTTCCGCCAGCATCGGGTCTATCTCAAGCGATCGTTTTGCCGCCGCTTGCGATTTTTGGAAGGCCTCCTTTGGTGAGAGGTAGGGATAAGCCGGCATGATGTTGTATGCGTCGGCCATGTAAGCGTAGGCAAGGGCGAAATTCGGATCGAGTTTGACGGCCTGCTGAAAATACTCGACGCCCGTGTCAAGGTCGTATTTGGTCCTCTTTGCGGAGTGATACCGACCTTTGAGAAATAGTTGATAGGCTTCGTCGTTGTCGGTGTATTTCTTCGCCAGCTTTTGCTCGCTCTCGCCCGACAGTTTTAGCTGTAGTTTCCCCACGATCTCGGTGACGATCTCGCGTTGGGTGGTCAATAATTCCGACAGTTTCCGTTCATACTGCTCGCCCCACAGCGACTTGTTGGTGCGGGAATCCACGAGCTCGACCGTGATGTTCAGATTGTCGCCCCGCTTGGTCAGGCGTCCGGTCATCACCGCATCTACGCCAAGTTCGGAGGCGATCTTGGCAATATCGATTTCCTTCCCCTTGTAACGCATCACCGAACTCGTCGGGCTGACCCGCAGATCGGGGATCTGCGTCAGCCGAAAGATCAACGATTCCGCCAAACCGTCAGACAAATAATCCGTGTCGGCATCCGAATTCCGATTCTCAAACGGCATCACCGCGATCGATTCGATCTGTTTGGAGTTTGCGGTCGAGAAATATCTATAACCGAACAATCCGCCGAGCACGATGACCGCGAGTGCGAGCGGAACAATGAGCAGGCGTTTATCAAAGGAATGTGTCTTTGAAACTTCGGCAATACCAGAAGGGAGCACGGCGGTCCGCTCCGTCGTATGTATCTGCGCCCGCGTTGCGGCTTCAGCCGCCGGAGCGGTCTCGTGCAGGATCGCGGTCTGCGGTGGTTCATCCGGCGACGCCACCGAACCCTGAATAAGCGCAGTTCCATCTTCCAGGCAAAACGCGAGCGTGTCGTCGTAATAATCCCGTCTGCATTCAGGGCATCGTTTCATAATGTTCTATTCCGGCAGATTCATCCGCCTCAGCAGGTCCTTGTAGCGCGGGTCGCCGCGCAGCGGAGCCATGAATGGGTCAGTCTTTAACCGCTGCAGGAACCAGTCGCGGTTTCGATACGATTTTTCCAGTTCAGCGAATGCGGCATCTTTGTCGCCAACGAGCGCGTACGTCGCAGCAAGCCAGTAAATCATCACGTATGCCGATTTCTCGGCCTCTTTCCACTCACTGACGACTCGAAGAGCTTCTTCGCGGTGGCCGGCAAGGGCATGAGAGATCCCACGCTGGGCCCGGGACTGGTAGGATGTAGACCTCTCGAGTTTATCGGATATCGCGAGCGATTCGTTGTACAGTCCCTTTGCGTTATAAGCGTGAGCGAGCCATGCAAGGCCGCCGACATGCGTTGGGTCGAGTTCGGTCGTCTTTCTTGCCTGATCCAGTGCCTCGTCAAATCGACCTGCGTACATCAATACGGCGGCGAAGTTTGCGCCTTGCTGTATCGACAGAGGTTCCAGTTCCATCGCCCTTTTCATTTCCGCTACGGCTTCGTCGTGCCGTCCCAGCGGGCTCAAATAAACCCACGCATAGCGGTAATGAGTGATGGCAAGGTTCGGGTCCAGTTCAAGCGCCCGCTTAAACTCGCGTTCGGCTGTCGGGTAATCCCAATCATGAGTGGCGGCGATCATCCCGGCGACCGCGTGCGCTTCCGGAAGATCGGGGTCGAGTTCGAGAGCCTTCGCAATGGCGATCTTGGCCTTTGGCACGCACTCCTGCGGCGAAGCATAAGGATATGAAGGGATCGTAGTATACGATTCTGCGATTCCGACGTAGGCCAGCGCGAAATTGGGATCGAGCTTGACCGCCTGATCGAAAAGCTCGATGCTCTTGTTCATGTCCTCCTTTGTGCGGCGAGCGAAGTGGAAACGAGCCTTTAGCCAAAGCTGGTACGCCTCGTTGCTGTCCGTATATTTTTTGGTAAGGCCCTTTTCCGATCCCGACAGTTTCAGTTGCAGTTTATTTGAGATCGCGCCGGCGATCTCGCGTTGCGTGGCGAGCAGATCTGCCAATTTGCGGTCGTACTGCTCGCCCCATAAGATTTTGCCGTCCGCTACATCGATCAGCTCAACGCTGATGATAAGACTATCGCCACGCTGAGTCAGACGGCCCGACATTACTGCTCCGACGCCCAGCTCGGCGGCGATAGTTTTCGCGTCAAACGCTTTTCCCTTATATCGAATCACCGAACTCACCGGGCTAACTTTTAGGTCCGGTAACTGAGAGAGTCTGAAAATCAAGGATTCGGCGATGCCGTCAGAGAGATAATCCGTGTCCGCGCTTCCGCTGCGGTTCTCGAACGGCAGCACAGCGATGGAATTGATCTGTTTGGAATCTGCGGTCGAGAAATATCGATAACCAAAGAATCCGCCGAGCACGATTATCGCGAGTGCGAGCGGAGCAAGGAGCAGGCGTTTATCAAAGGCCCTTGTCTTTGAATCTTCGGCAATACCGGAAGGGAGCACGGCGGTTCGCTCCGTCGTATGTATATGCGCCCGCGTCGGAGCCTCGCCCGGCGGCGCCGTCTCGTGCAGTTTCGCCGTCTGCGGCTCGTCAAACTGGCCGCCCGCTGACACAGGCGGTTCTGACAAGATCGCCGTGGCCGGTTCGTCGGGCGACGGGCGGACACTAATGTCCGCGCTCCGCGGCCCCTCGAGCAGAGCATTGCCATCGTCGAGACAATACAGCAGCGTGTCGTCGTAATAATCCCGCCTGCATTCAGGGCAGCGTTTCATAAATTTCTCATATTTAGTCGCGGCTTATTGACCCGCCAGACGTACTTGGCGGAGCAAGGCGGTAAATCTTGGATCGTCGCGGATGTTGTCCCATTCCGGAGAGACTTTTAGTGTATAAATCGCGCCGCTCCGTTCTTGCACAGCTTTGTCGAGCCACTTAAAAGCTTCGTCACGATCGCCAACCAGGGAATAAAACAAGGCGATTTGGCTGGCATCGACGGGTTTGCCCGCTTTGACGTCTTTCTCCATAAATTCCAGTATTTTGTTCAAAAGCCCTTTTGTCCCCGACAACTTCAGCGCATCCGCGACAGCCTGTTTGCCCTGGGCGATCTCGTCTGGATTCCCTCCTTCAAGCACGCTCCCCTTCTCAAACTCGTCCAACGCTTCCTCAAACCTGCCCGTCACTAGATAGACCCGGGCGAGATAGTGATGTGTCCGCACGTAACTCGGTTCCATTTCGATCAGTTTCTTAAGGTAGTCGATAGATTGGTCGTATTGCCGGGCATAAAAGAGAGCGATGCCGTAGTCGGTGCCGATCGCTAGAGACAGTGGATCCAGCTCCAACGCTTTTTTGTATGCGGCAAGGCCCTCATCGAAGCGGCCATAATTTACCAGCGATTCACCGCGCCAATGATAGGCGGTGGCATAATTCGGACTTAGCTCGATGGCCCGCCTGATCTCTTTCTCTCCACCGGCGGGATCGAACTGGTAATTTATCAGATAAGCAGCGAGAACGGCGTGGGGCTCGCCAAGCGTCGGATCGAGCTCAAGGGCCTTCAACGCCGCTGCTTTCAACATTGTATAACGCTCGTCGGCCGAAAGGTCGCCGCTAAGAAGATAGCTTTCGGCCAATCCAACGTAAGCCATCGCGTAGGTAGGGTCTTTTGCTATGGCTTGCTGAAAGTATTCGACGGCTTTCTTTGTCCCTTGGGGTGTCCGTTTGTTCCAGTTATAACGACCGTGCAGATAGAGTTGGTAGGCTTCCGTGTTTTGTGTCTGGTTTTTAACGACGCGATTCTGCTCGGCTCCGGTCAGCCGGTTCCGCAATTTTTGGGAAACGTCACGCGCGATCTCGCTTTGCAGCGCCGCGAGGTCGACAGCTTTGCGAGTATACTGCTCGCCCCAGAGCTGATTTCCTGTGACGCCATCTACCAGGTCGAGGCTGATCGTCACGCTGTCTCCACGCTGACTGAGCCGCCCATTCAAAACCGCCTGAACCTTTAGATCGGCAGCGACTTGCTGCGGCTCGATGTCTCTGCCCTTGTATCGAAACACGGAGCTCCGCCCTTTAACGGAAAGTTCGGATAGCTGCGAAAGGTTGTTGATAAGGCTCTCGGTAATTCCGTCCGAGAGATACTCGGTATCCGCATCGCCGCTCTCATTGACAAACGGCATTACGGCGATTGATTCGATCTGTTTGGCAGGTGCGAAATACTTGTAACCAATGAACCCGCCGATCAAAATCAATGCGGCTAGTCCGACGACCGCCGCCAATATATTCTTCCTGGTCCTCGGCTTCGCCGCTCGATGTGCGGTAAGGCTCTGCCTTTCCGAAAGTCCCCCCAAAGATTCCCGAGGCTCCGCCTTCGCTTGCGTCGTATGAATGAAGGCGCGGGTCTTTGCCTCGTCGAGCTGACCGCCCGCTGACACAGGCGGTTCTGACAAGATCGCCGTGGCCGGTTCGTTCGACGAGGAGCGGACAGTGGTGTCCGCGCTCCGCGGCCCGCCGAGCAGCTCGTTGCCGTCGTCAAGACAATAAAAGAGCGTATCGTCGTAATAATCCCGTCTACATTCAGGGCATCGTTTCATATGCAAAGTTCTAATCCGGGAAACCGATGTATTTAATCCGGGTCGGTAATCTCGTCGGGGACTTCGAAAATATCCCGCATCTCCCGGTCGTACCTTTCAGACCAAAGTTGATATCCATCGCTGGCGTTTACTAACTTAACCGTGAACCGCATGACGCCTTGGGGCGGTAAGCCGGGTCCCATCCTCGAGACAAAAGTTCCGTATCTCTTCCAGGTAGGTTCGCGAGCATTCAGACAAAGAGATCCGCGATTTTGAAGTTTAACCAAAAAGCTGCCATTTTGTTCGGGTGTATGCAATGTGAAATCCATTCTTCTGGGCATTCTTCTGAGACTGGCTGCCTGGCGAAGCTCCCATCATAGCGACCTTACAGCCTTTTTCGGCGGCGAAACTCAATCGGGCCCGCAACAAAGCACTTTGGGCACCCATATTTCGAGCCGATGGCACGGTGCTGGCACCAGCAAGAAGACAGACATCGTCAAAGATAAATAGCATACCGGTGGAAACCGGCTCTCCGCGAAGTTCCGCAAGATACGGAAAAGCCCCATCACAGCGGGTGCTTATCTTGCCAAAATTGAACATGAAATCGGCAAGGCCTTCGTAATCCGCCGCCCAGCCGGAGGCGGATAAACGAGCCCACGTTTCGGCCTCGCCTTCATCAATGATCCGGGTCGAAATATCGGGGTTCTTCCTTGCTTCTTCCATCTCATCGACGTCCATCTGCTTATACATCACACTCGTCAGTTCGATCGGTCGATAGCCGCGTTCATTCAGGAGCGGCATCAAGGTTGGAAACGCCATCGGGCTGACCTCATGAAAAACCGGTGCATCGCGATCTTTGAAAAACGTTTCAATCTCATCAAGATGAGCCGAAGTAGTCTCCTCAAAAACGCCGAGTCCAAAGGTCTGAGTCAAGGGCGATTCGACGCCGTCAAACATCGCATAGGCTCCGCCAACCTCGATCCATGATGCCCCAATTTTTGCGTCAAGGCGTGCCCTCGTCGCCACAAAACTCGCGTTTGCACGGCCTTCCGTACGTTCAAGTTTTTGGGACAAAACGTTATCGGAGAAGATCATAAGTAAAGGTCAAAGGACGGTTGTCGGAAAGCGCGCTGACATCTATCGCGGCGAGTTGCTTCTCAACCATTTGAGCGCCCGCTCCGAATCGGAAAAGAACTTTACCCGCACACCGCCGGATCCGGCAATGACCTGAAATAATTCGCTCTTGTCGGTCGGAACAAAACCTTCGAGATGGAAGGCCAGCCAGAGATTCGGAACCGCGGCCGTGCGCTGGCCCGCGTCGATAACTTCCGCCGTGTCGCGTTCGCCACTTGGTACACACCCCTCGACAAGAACCCTGCGCGAATCGTATCGATCACACGCGGAACGCACTTCATTCCAAAACTCATCTTGTCCGCCAGGATCTACAATAAAATCCGGGCCGAGTTCCACCCGAATATGGTCATCACAAAATTCTACTTTGAAGTCCATGGCCATAACGAAGATCGGACCATCTATTTCCCCAGGCCGATCCGCCTTGTCAAATCGACAAAACGCGGATCCCCTCGAAGCCCGTCATATTCATAACCGATCGCCATAAACCGGAGCAGAAGATCGCGCTTGATGTAAGCTTTCTCGAGTAGTTCCATGGCTTTATCGTTGTCATCGAGCGCCGAGTAAACGGCTGCCAAAAGTGCGGGAGAAACGTAGGTGCTCTTTGCCTCGATCCGTGTCAGGATATCGCGCGCCTCCGTTCGCTTTTCCGGTATTTTGGCATAAGTTGCGGCCAAATAGACAAGCGCCTGACTGTATTTCTCTTCCCCGCCGAGCAGATCCACCGATTTTCGGTAATAGGCCGCAGCTTCGTTGTACATACCCTTGCCGCCGTAAACGTAACCCAGGGAGAAATTCGGTATTTCGCGGGTCGGTTCCACGGCTTGAGCATCCTGATACGCTCGAAGGGCCTCATCGAACCTCCTCGCCTGAGTAAGGATTATCCCTTTCTGCAGAAATGCCATTCTTCGATTGATCGGGTCACGTATCCTCTGCGCTTCAAGTTGATCAAGGGCCTCGGCTTGCCGGTCCATGATCGAAAGGAAGAAGGCATAGTTATTTCGGGCAAAATCCAGATTCGGGCTGAGTTCAATGGCCCGCTCGTATTGCGCTTCCGCCGCAGGCCAATCGAAATCATATTCGTTCAACATTGCCTGCACGACATGGGCTTTTGACAGGTCGGGATCGAGCTCCAACGCGCGCCCGACCGATGCTTTCGCCTTCGGCATAAGTTCGTTCGGGTCGCCGCTGCCGTTCGCCTGAGCCACATAGATCCACGCGATCTCGGCGTACGCCGCCGCGAAATCAGGGTCCAGTTTTATAGCTTGCTGAAGATACTCGAGCGCTCGGCTGTCAGCGGCACCGTTTGAACCATTTGATTCAACGAGGCCGCTGAGGTAATAGCGAAACGCCTCGGAGTTTTCCGTGCCATTATCTACGACCCGATTCGACTGCGAATCAGTGAGTTTCAAGCGCAGTTGCTCGGTAGCCGCCTGGGCGATCTCACTCTGGAGTTTCAAAAGGTCACCAGCCTTTCGGCGGTACAGCCCGCCCGCAAGGTGCTTATTCTCCAACGAATCGACAATATCAACCCTTATGACCAGATCGTCGCCGACCTGCGACACGCTGCCGGTGACAACCGCGCGTGCTCCCATTTGGGTCGCAGCGTCCTGCACATCGACATCCGCCCCGCGGAACTTGAAGCTCGAATTTCGGGATATTACCTTCAACTGAGGCAGCTGCGACAACTTGTCGATCAGGCTTTCGCTAAGGCCGTCGGAGAGATAGGCCAAGTCGGCATTCCCGCCTGGATTATCGAACGGCAGGACGGCGATCGAATCTATCTGGCCGCTGGCTCTGCCCGGGACCACAAACGCGAAGTAGATCGCGGAAGAGACTACTGCCAAAAGTACCAACGCAATGATCGACGAACCGACCCGGTGGGCCTTGGCCTGAACGAACACGCTTTGAAGGCCGGGCGACGACCAAAGCGAACTTGGCCCGGCCGTTTCGTCATTTCCGCCGCTGGTCGGCCTGGCTTCGTCGCCGGCCGTCGGCGAGCCATGTTCATCCTCTGAGCCCTCGTTGGTGGGCCCGCCGTCCGGCCCACCGTCCGAAGTCCGGCTCAAACCGCGGTTAAACTCGATCTGTTTTTTGATCCTCTCGAGATCCGCTCTTAGTTCCTTCGAGGTTTGATAGCGACCGTCAACATTTTTTGAGAGCGCTTTTGCGACAAGCCACTCAAGTTCGGGCGGCAGCTCCGGTACCAGCCGCGAGATGGGGATAGGTTCGCGCTCGAGCACGGAAACAAGCAGATCGGCCTGAGTCTCGCCCGCGAACGGCCGTTTGCCGGTAAGCATTTCGTATAGGACGACGCCCAAACTCCACAGGTCCGATCGGGCATCGACGTGCTTGCCCCGGGCTTGTTCCGGCGACATATAGGCGGCCGTGCCCATTACCGTTCCCGGATTTGTCCGCTGAAGCGCCCGTGTCGGATCTTCCGAATCCGAACCCATGGGCTGATTCCGAATGAGCTTCGCCAGGCCGAAATCCAGCACTTTGATGTACCCGTCGCGCCTTACCATTATATTTTCAGGCTTAATATCGCGGTGGGTGATGCCTGCCTCGTGTGCTGCCGACAGTGCCGATGACACCTGCATCGCAATGTCTAGGGCCTTATCCAGATCGAGGTTCGCCCGGACGTGACGATTCAACGTTTGTCCATCAACGTACTCTGCGACGAAAAAAACAGTTCCTTCGCTGGTCGTATCGAACTCATGGATCGTCATTATGTTGGGATGATTAAGGGCCGACACGGCTTGGGTTTCGAGAGCAAATCTGCGTAAGCTTTCCTTGCTCGAAACCCGGTCGGAATGGAGAACTTTGACGGCGACGGTACGTTTGATCCGTGAATCGTTGGCCAGATACACCTCGCCCATGCCACCACGGCCCAGCAGCCGCACGATCTCATAGCGTCCGTTCAGCACTTCTCCGGCCTCAAATCGATCAGGCGCCTGGTCAGACGCCGCACCAGAACCAGCAGTGCTGTCAGCGTCGATCAGGCTGGCAACCTCGGCAACGGCGGAATTCTCCAAAAAACCATCGTCTTCATCATACGAACCGAGCAGTTTTTCCACCTCGATCCTAAGATCGGTATCATCTCCACACGCTCGGCTAAGAAAATCCGACCGCTCTTCAACGGTACAGTCCTGCGCCTCGGAAAATAAAGCCTTTATCTTGTTCCATTTTTCAGGTCTCATTGTCCCTTTTGTAATATACCCGTGAAATAGTGATTGTATATGAAATCATAATTTACGTATCAGGAAAAATCCCATAACTTAACAAAGCCGAGCCAGCTAGATCGTGTAAAATGCCTCGATCCGAGGCATGGCAAATTTCACAAAAACCCGGCAATACCGCGCCCTTACATAGATAAGCGACAAAAGCGCCAAAACCGGGTCTTTATTCCTTCCGGCGTCGCTTGTTGTTGTACAATTATCGGGATGGACGAACACCCCCAAAGCGATCGGCCGATCACTACCCTTCTGCATGAATGGCAGGAGGGAAATTCGCAGGCGTTCGATCAGGTAATTGAATTTGTTTATCAGGACCTGCACCGGCGGGCCGCTGCATATTTAAGAAGTGAACGACCCGAACACTCTCTGCAAACGACCGGATTGGTCCACGAAGCCTTTATTAAACTGGTCGATAAGAAAGAGATCGATTGGCAGGACCGGAATCATTTCTTTGCGATCGCCGCCCAGGCGATGCGCCGAATTCTGGTGGATTACGCCCGCGGCAGAAAGCGTGAAAAGCGCGGTGGCAAATATGAAGATCTGCCGCTTGAAGAGGTGACTTACCGATACGCGACCGAGTCTTCGGTCGATCTGGTTGCGCTCGATGAGGCACTCCAAAGACTTGCCGAATTTGATGAACGGCAGGCGCAGATCGTAGAATTAAAGTACTTCGGCGGCATGACACTTGACGAAACGGCGGACATTCTTGGTGTGTCGCGCGTGACCGTCAAACGCGACTGGCAGATCGCTAGAGCGTGGCTTCGCCAGCAACTGCAATAGCGGTTCACGCTTACGGCATTACGCCCGAATCTTATAAAAACTAGCCCGTCAGCGATCCGGTCGAATCCAGGCGGTTTTTTACCATACCAATCTGAAAACCTGAACAAAAGGCTTTGCCCACGGGTGGATTTTCGCCTATAGTGTGCGCATCGCCTTAATTTCCGTCGGCTTTTTGCCTGGCTTGTTTGAATGAGCCTTGTAGGCGGAAAATGTCGCTTATTTCAGTTGGAGGTCAGGAAAAAAAATGAAAGGAAAAGAGTGGACGATCATGATCTATATGGCCGGGGACAACAACCTGGCGGTCGATATGGCCTATGCCATGGAGCAGATAAAAGACGTTGCCGGCGTGCACGAGGCGAGTCCCAACCTGTTTGTTTATTATGACGGCAACTCGCCCTCGATACCGACGCTCTACTGCGATTTCTCCGACCGGAACAAACCGAAATATGTACGTTCGTTCAAGGTGCCGGATAAGCTGATGCCGGTTCCAGTCAAGCCGAATGAGAACGCCGCGGACAAAAGATCAGTGATAAATTTCGTCGATTGGTGCGTTAATAAGGTAGAGGTTGAGAGCGAGAGCGGCGAGATCACCTATGGCCGTCGGGCAAAAAAATACGTGATGATCTTCTCCGGCCATTCGCTTGGCTTTCAGGACATCGGGCTCTTTCGGGACGAAACGTCAGGCAAGTCGATGAAAATGACCGACCTTTATTTCGGGCTTCAACGGCTGGTGAGCACAAAAAAAGAGCTGGAAGCAGACGCGAAGGAAATGGAACTGACCGGCGACGAACGAGAGCGGGAAACGGCGGTCCTGCTCGGGCAAAAGCTTGACCTTCTTGGCTTCGACAGCTGTGTTATGGGAATGCTCGAAGTCGGATACCAGTTCGGAGCCGTGGCCAAGACGATGCTCGCCTCGGAAGGAAGCGTGCCAAACGCCGGCTGGACATATGCGAAAATTCTTGGCGGACTGGCCGGCGTGGATTCGGGTGATATGGCTGCCAAAACAGTGGCCGAGCATTTTGTAAGGCTGTTCATCAAGAGCCAGGATGCATACACGGTCGGCGGCGTCTCGGTCGATATAGCCGCCTGGGACCTCAGCCGGTTGACAGATCTTTCCGTGGCATTTGACGCACTGGCAGACGTCCTTATCGCGTGCTTCGATGATCCGGAGAGCCGTGTTTACCGGCAGATGGAGCGCATTATTCTGCACGTGCATTGGAAGTGCCAGTCGTATATGTACGATCAGAACGTGGACCTTGGGGATTTCTGCGAACTGCTTGAACGGGAATGCGGCCTTGTGGCTGAAGAGTTGGGCGGCGATGATCTGGAGATCGTGTTCGAAGTTCAGGACAAGTGCAAACGCATTTTGAGTGAGCTGCAGAAAGCGGTCATCCTAAGCGGCTTTAGCGGCGGGGCATATCAATATTCGAACGGTATGTCGGTGTTTTTCCCATGGTCACGCGAGGGTTACGAAGTGTCACGCGAAAATTACGAAAGTCTTTGGTTTGTAAAGGACGTTGGCCGGGACAAGCGGTTTACGTGGCCCGGTTTTCTTAGAAAATATCTAAACGAGGTCGCGCTTCGCCGATTCGAGCCGACAACACCCGACGCGGCCCCCGGCGAACGGTACCGGTATTCCTCCGGTATTCAGTTTCATGAACGCTCCGACCGGGCCCTTGCCGCAACCGCGGGAATGACCAAACTGGCCGGACAAGAGGGATCAAAGCTTGCAGGACAAGAAGGTTCCAAACTTGCGGGCCAGGAAGGCTCAAAACTTGCAGGTCAGGAAGGGTCGAAACTCGCCGGTCAGGAAGGCTCAAAACTCGCCGGCCAGGAAGGTTCGAAACTCGCCGGTCAGGAAGGGTCGAAACTCGCCGGTCAGGAAGGCTCAAAACTCGCCGGTCAGGAAGGCTCAAAACTCGCCGGTCAGGAAGGCTCAAAACTCGCCGGCCAGGAAGGTTCGAAGCTTGCCGGTCAGGAAGGTTCCAAGCTTGCCGGTCAGGAAGGTTCCAAGCTTGCCGGTCAGGAAGGCTCCAAGCTTGCCGGTCAGGAAGGCTCAAAACTGGCGGGCAGCGGTGGTTCGAGTGCTTTCTTTAACAACCTGCGGCTCTTCAAGAATATAGAGAGTCGGTGGAACATCTCGGGCTTTACGAAAAAAGCCGAGGAAACGGAGGATGCGGCTAGCACGATCTTTCTTGGAGGAAAAAGAGATCGGCCGTAAGCGCTTACCTTCATTGGTGAGCGCTTTTTTGTTGCCAACTTCACGGGGAACAACTTTGGGCAAAACTTTTTTTGATCAGCGACCCCGTTTGGTTTAAAAGATCGCTTAGATAGATAGAGCGGAAGATTGACTTATCTTAGCCGAATCGGCTCACACCGTTCTCATTTTACTAAATCAGCTAGAGGAGGATAGATCATGAAACAAGCAAATATAAACACGTTGAAAAGGATATTGGCTGGAGCATCACTGATGCTCATCCTGCCCGCTTTGATCCTTTGCCAAAACGCCGATAAAAAAGGCGGTGAGGAACAAGCCGTCCGGCAGGTTATTAACGAGCTGCTTACCGCCGTGCAAAATAACGACACTAAGACGCTCGATCGCATATATGCCGACGACTTCACCTTCGTCAGCGATACCGGCGTGCTTTCGACCAAAGCGCAGCGCTTTGCGGCCATGAAGTCGTCGGAATTAAAGTATTCGTCGGTCAGCCTAGAAGACGTGAACATCCGCTTCTACGGCAATACGGCCGTCGCTAACTTCCGCGTGAAGAGCAAATTTAAGCTGAACGGCGAGAACTTCGAGGGCCGCTACGCGATCACCGGAACATTTATAAAGAGCAAAAAGGGCTGGCAGGAAGTCGCTGTCCAAAGTACCAAAATCGCCGATCAGTAAAGGCGGGACATTAGAGACCATCAACAAGTTCTCACAAGGCGTTGACAATAAAAAACAGGAGAAAAAACAATGAAAAACAAACTGACATTAACAATTTCACTCTTCGTCGTAATGCTGACATTGAGCGCGGCCGCTTCGGCTCAGGTCAAACGCCCGTTTCACGACGGCTCGGTTTGGGCGATCGGTTTTATTAAAATGAAACCGGGAATGGAAACGGCTTACTTGAACTACATCGCCGGAGATTGGAAGCGCGAGCAGGAGGCCCTGAAAAAGGACGGACTGATCCTTTCGTACATGGTTGTGACCACCGAAGCACACGGTTCGACGGATTGGAACATTATGCTGATGACTGAATACAAAGACCTCGCCAATTATGAACGAAGTCTCGAAAAAGCCGATTCCTTGCTCCAAACCGTCATCGGCAACGACGAGAAACAAATGCAAGGCTACCGCGACCGCCTGCAGATCCGCGAGGTTCTACAAGACCGCCTGGGCCGCCAGATCATTTTGGAACCGAAGCGTTAAATAAATCGCAGAAATCCGCACGGAGTTCCAACTTCGTGCGGATTTCCGCAAATAAAGTTGAAAACAAGGAGAACAAAAAATTATGACCGAACAAGAAAACACAAAAATAGCGGAACAATTATATGAAACATTCAACAGCGGTGATGTCGAAGGATTTTTGAACACGTTTTCGGAAGATGCAAGCTGGCACTCGCCGGAAATTGACAATTTGCCAATGGATACCAATTTCAAAGGGCGTGACAATCTCGCCGTGTTTCTTACCGAAATAGACAAATACGAGGAATTTTTGAAAATCGAGCCGAAGGAATTTATTACTCAAGGCGATAGAGTTGTCATTTTAGGCGAATTAAAAGTTCGATCAAAACTTACGGATAAAGAATACAATTCGGGGTTCGTACACATTATCGAAGTCAAAGACGGAAAGGCCATTAGCTTCTTAGAATATTTCGACAACGCCGCAGCCGGAAGAGCACATTCCGCCGCGAAAGCTGCCTAAGCAAATTGATTAGCAAGAGTTAGAATAGCCGTCGAAGGCGGCGGCATATTTGTGGCCCACGGTGCAAACCGTGGGAACGAATTCAAGCAGAATTTCGAGTGGTTGAAAACCACGACATACTCTTTCTATGTCGCCATTTTCAATGGCTTTAACCAATCGTTGCAATTTTCCCACGATCTGCATCGTGGGCTACAAGTTTATCGTCGGTTTCACCGACTGAGAATCGAACTTCTTCAAATAACAAAAATAATCGGAGAGCAAATAAATGAGTCAAAACAATGGAAATGGAAAAAGGTTAGATGGAAAAGTCGCGATCATTACGGGAGCGACGGGCGGAATTGGTGAAGCGACGGCGAAGCGATTTTTGGAAGAAGGAGCGAGCGTGATGCTTGTCGGAAGATCAAAGGAGAAGTTGCAAGCGACACGCGAACGGCTGAACGGCTTTGAAAATGTCGCGGATTTTGTTGCTGACGCGGTAGACGAATCAGCAACTAAGGCTTCGGTTGAGGCTACGGTCGAAAAGTTTGGCGGTTTGGATATTGCAATTGCAAATGCCGGAATGGAAGGAAATCTTGCACCGATCGAAGCTTTGACAATGGAAGATTTTGAAAGCGTTCTGCGGACGAATGTGATCGGCGTCTGGCTATCGCTTAAGTATGCTGTCGAGCCGATGAAAAAGCGTGGCGGCGGTTCGATGATCGCACTTTCGTCAATCGCGGGAAGGATCGGTTCGCCAACGATGGCTCCGTATATCGCCAGCAAACACGCGGTTTACGGACTTGTCAAAACAGCCGCCATTGAACTCGCGGAAACCGGTATTCGCGTCAACGCCATTGGTCCGGGTCCGATTGACAATCGGATGATCCTTTCACTCGAAACGCAGTTTAATCCCGAAGATCCGGCGGCGGCACACGAATTTGTTTTATCGAAAATTCCGATGAACCGTTACGGCACGAACGAAGAGGTCGCAAATCTCGCACTTTTTCTCGCAAGCGACGAATCAACCTACTGCACCGGCGGAATTCATATGATAGACGGCGGTTGGACTGCTGGTTAATTTAACAACCGAGAGAATGAAGAGGAGAAAAAGATGAATGAACAAGAAACCACATCTAACACGACGGGCAATCGCCCGACGAAGTTAGCTCATATTGTTTATCGCACACGCCGTTTTGAAGCGATGCTTGAGTGGTACAAAGCTGTGTTTGATACCCGTATCCAGTATCAAGATCCGGCGCTCGCCTTTATGACATTTGATGATGAGCATCACCGGATCTTGCTTGCCGATATGGCGGTACTCCAACCGGACGGTGCGGAATCAGACAATAAAAGCGCGATTGGCGTTGATCATGTCGGTTACACATACAAGTCTCTGGGCGATCTTTTCGAGAACTATGCGAGGCTTAAGAAGCATGGGATCAGCCCTTATTGGACGATTCATCATGGAATAACCATCTCAATGTATTACGCCGACCCCGACGGCAATCAGATGGAATTTCAGGTGGACTGCTTCGAAACGATCGAAGAGTCAACGAAATTCTTCAGCGAAAAATGGGATGCAAACCCGATCGGAGTTGAATTCGACGCGGAAGATTGGCTAACACAAATGCGTGCCGGAATGCCCGAGTCAGAATTTCTCGAACGCAAAGTTCACGAACCAATATCGCCGATTCGAGGTCGTTTCGCGGAACTGTTGTAAGGAAAAAAGATTCATGGATACCACTGAAAATATCGCGAGACCGCCGACTGCAAAAGCTGGTAAATTGTTAAGGATTCTCGGCGTCGGATTCGGCCTGGCGATCGTCGTTGGCGGAACAGTCGGTGTCGGGATTCTTCGTAATCCGGGTGGCGTTGCCGAACAACTCGGTTCATTTTGGTTGATACTGCTCGTGTGGACTCTCGGCGGCGCCTATGCGCTGCTAGGTGCAAACTACCTTGCCGAGTTGGCAACAATGATCCCGAAGGCCGGCGGCTATTTTGTTTATGCACACCGGGCTTATGGGCGGTATGGCGGTTTTGTGGTCGGCTGGAGCGATTTCCTTTATAACAATCTTGCTCTTGGTTTCATCGCCGTAGTTTTCGGAGAATATACGGTCACGTTGTTTGGTTTGCAGTTCGCGGGCGCCCGCATCGTCGTCAGCGTTTCGGTACTGGCTCTCCTTGCGGCATTGAATTGGATCGGCCTCCGATCCGGCAGCACGACGCAAAAATTAACAAGCCTTCTAAAATTTATCGCGCTGATCGCTTTTGTTGTCGCCTGTTTTGTTTACGGCGGCGGGTCATCGCAGACCGCAACCGCCGCTCCGAACGCCGCACCCGTAATTGGCATCGTCGCATTCGTCCTCGCTTTTCAGTTGGTGCTCAGCACCTACGACGGGTGGCACTCTGCGATCTACTTTACCGAGGAGGACACGAATCCGGGCCAAAATCTGCCGCGTGCCATGTTTGGCGGCATTGCGATCATCGTAGTGATCTATCTGCTCGTGAATGTTGCACTGCTATATGTTTTGCCGATGACCCAGCTCGCCGGTTCGCAGTTTGCGGGCGGTGACGCGATAAGCTTAATTTTCGGTACACGCGGCGGTCAGATACTTACTGTGCTTGCTTTGCTGTCGCTTATCGGCATTTTGAACGCCCTTCTGATGATGTGTCCGCGAATGCTTCTTGCGCTTGGCCGCGAAGGTCTTTTTACAAAAAAAGCAGCCGAGGTAAACCGCGGCGGTACGCCGGTTTTTGCATTAGCTGCCTGTGCCGTGGCTGCGATGGTTTGGTCCGCGATAGGCAGCTTTGAAATTTTGCTCGCCGTCTCGCAGTTCTTCGCCGTGGTGATCACGATATTGCTGGTGGTATCACTGTTCATCCTCAGACGTCGCGAGCCCGAAACCGCCCGTCCTTTCCGGGCATGGGCCTACCCGTTTGCACCGATCGTGATGCTCATCGGATCGATACTGCTTTTCTTCGGGTACATTGTCAGCAACCCATATCCGAGTCTTTACGCACTAGGAGTTTTAGCAGTAAGTTATCCGATCTATCGCTTGGTAAAATGAAGCAAAACTAATGAACAATATACTATTTGCACTAATGCTGTTCACTCTTTTTTCTTCGAGAATTTTTTCGCAGGACACGCCGTGTGCGACTGCGTCTAAATTTGGGGCGGAGGATCAGATCGGCAACCTCAATTATGTGACGGCTGAGAAAACTCTGGCGGCGACCAAACTCGTGACAAAAGGCAAGTCTTACAATCTCGCCATCGAAACAAACAAACACACGCCGGCATTTGCTCCACGCACATTTTCAATTTCTATTCTCCAGCCCAATCAAATCGGCGGAGCAACACTCGGTCCGACCAAGACGACCTATAACGACGACATAATTATGGGATGGGTCGGCATCGGAACGGGGATTGACGGACTCGGACACGTCGGCATTGACAATCTTTATTACAACTGCAACAAAGCCGCTGATTTCGTCGCTCCCGACGGATTAAAAAAACTCGGTGTCGAAAATATGCCGGCGGTCGCCACACGCGGAATTTTGCTTGATATGGCGGGTTATTTCAAAACCGATATGCTCAAGGAAGGAACGGTATTCAATCAAACAGAAATTGAAGGTGCGATGAAGCGGCAAGGTATAAAATCTCTGGAAAAAGGCGATGTCGTTATGTTCTACACGGGTTGGATGAAACTGCTCGGCAAAGACAACAAAAGATTTTCCGCCGGAAATCCCGGCGTCGGTGTCGAAGGTGCGAAATATCTTGCATCAAGAGGTGTCGCCATCGTCGGTGCGGATAACGAGAATCTAGAAGTCGTCCCGTTTGAAAAAGGAGCGGGCGTGTTTGAAGTTCATCAAATCCTACAGGCTAAAAACGGAATTTACATTATCGAGAATATGAACCTCGAAGAAATGGTCAAAGACAAAGTGTGGGAAAGCTTTTTCACGCTCGGTTCGCCGCGAATCACAGGCGGCGTTCAGGCAATTGTTAGTCCAATTGCTATTCGGTAAATGCAAAGAGAACAGGAGAAAAACAATATGAATGACGAAAAAATTGTGCTGATCGCCCGTTTGAAAGTAAAAGCCGATAAGGTCGAAGAATTAAAAACAGCCGCGCTGGCAATTGTCGCGGATTCGCGTAATGAAGAAGGCAATATAAATTACGACATCCATCAATCCATCGAAGACGAAACCGTCTTTTTCTGGCATGAAACCTGGGCAAACAAAGCCGCCATCGACGAACATTTCGCCACACCGTTTTTTGGAGAATTTTTTAAGGTCGTCGAAGAAATTGCTGCAGAGCCGCCGCAGATAAATTTGACGAGAAAGATTACCGATTAATAAATTTATTGGAACAAGAGAATTTTAACGCTGAGGACGCAGGGATATTGATAATTTTTTCTTTCTTCTCAGCTGTCTTTGGGACCTCGGCGTTAAAATTCTTATTCCCGATCACTTTTGATATTAAAAGAAGGAAAAGACCAAATGATAAAAAGACCAAGTTTTAGCTATCAACCGATGTTATTGATAACACTTTTTCTGCTGATTTTTACAGCACAAGGTTGTAATCAAGCAACAACCCAAACCAAACCGGAAATTAAACAAGAAGCACCGACCAAAGCCCAAGCGGAAACGCCCGAATATTTCAGGTTGCGTCCGGAAGTTGAAAAACAATACGGCTACACGCACGCTGTCAAGATCGGCAATGACATAAAAATTTCCGGTGCGGTCAGTATGGATGACAAAGGAAATCCGACGGCGAAAGGCGATCTCGCCGGGCAGATGAAAAACGCTTACGCCGATCTCGAAAAGGTCTTGAAACATTTCGGCTGCACATTTGATGATGTCGTTGTCGAAAATGTTTTCACGACCGATATGCCGGAGTTTTTGAAACAATCCGGTTATCGCAACGAGATCTACCAAAAGCAATTCCCGACGGGTTCGTGGCTTGGAGTAAAAGAATTGGCATTGCCGGAATTTATGATCGAGATCGAACTCGAAGCCCACAAATCCGAATAGCACACAACTAAGGTTTGCACGACCATTCCTTTGTACATTCTTTTGCTAATGGCGGCCGGGCGAGTGCCGGTGCCAGATGTGTGCCGGGTTCGAAAATCGCAGAGGGCAATGCTGCGACCACTGATA
>JBGTJP010000115.1:0-17805 GCA_041745075.1 Pyrinomonadaceae bacterium
CCGCAAACAACCGTCACCCGTCGCGAAGACGTTTGGTTAAGGATTCATGCTTTGACAAAACGTGGTCTTTCCTTTATCAAGGGTAGTGATAATGACGGAAACTGAATCGGTTACAGCATATGTCGGCATCGGTTCGAATCTTGGTGACCGGGCAGGCAATCTTTTGCTTGGCGTTCGCGGGCTTATGGAGGCGAGCTTTCAGGTAACAAAGCTCTCGGCAATCTACGAGACCGAGCCGGTCGGCCTGGAAGGCGCGTCCAATTTTCTGAATATGGTGGCCGAAATACGCTCCGTCGGCATTACACCGACGCAGATGCTGGCCCGGATGCTCCGCATCGAATATTTATTGGGCCGCGCCGACAAGTCTATGAAAAAACCGCGGACCATCGATCTGGACCTTCTCGTTTTTGGACAAGAGCAGATGAATACGCCGTTTCTAACGCTTCCGCATCCGCGGGCCCACCTTCGCCGATTTGTGCTGGTTCCATTGAACGAGGTTTGCCCAACTTTGACCCATCCCGTTTTGAATAAGCCGGTCGGCACCCTTCTTGCCCAATGCGAAGACACTTCCAGCGTTGAGCGGTGGTATCCACGCAACCGCAGCCGCCTGCGCGTGACATCGAGCGGCTAGACTAAACTGCGGCGAACGGCTAGACTTATCACAAATTTTTATGGCCTACCTGAAACCCGATCAACCCGAAAAAGTCTATGTTCCAGCCCTTCGTGCGGCGAAAGAGAAGGGCGAAAAACTGGCCTGCCTGACCGCCTACGACTACCCGACCGCTCGTATCGTAGACGAAGCAGGCGTCGATATCATCCTGGTTGGCGACAGCATGGGAAATGTAATTCACGGTTACGGGAACACCATCCCGGTCTCGCTTGAAGAGATCCTCTCGGCCACAAAAGCCGTTAAACGCGGGGCAAGCCGGGCTTTGATCGTTTCAGATATGCCTTACGGATCGTTTCATACCGGCGATAATAAAGCCGTCCGCAACGCGATGAAGCTATTGAAATACGGCGGGGCCGAGGCGGTAAAGCTGGAAGGCGGCCGCAACCGCGTCGATCTGGTCAAACGGCTTGTCGATGAGGAAATTCCCGTAATGGCACACATCGGCCTTACGCCGCAGTCGGTGCACAAACTCGGCGGTTATCGCGTTCAGGGCAAAACCGCTGTCGATGCAAACAAACTGATCGAAGACGCCAAATTGCTGGAGGAAGCCGGAGCCTTTGCGATAGTCCTCGAACTCATTCCGCGCGAGATCGCCGAAATAATTACAAAGGAATTAACCATCTCAACGGTCGGGATCGGCGCCGGAGCAAGCTGTGACATCCAGGTGCTTGTGCTCCACGACTTGATCGGCTTTACCTTCGGCCGGCTGCCCCGTTTTGTTCGCCAATACGCAAACGTCAGCGAGGTGATTTCAAATGCAATTACAAGCTGGATGGATGACGTCAAAACCGGCGATTATCCGAACAAGGAAGAATCCTACGGAATGCCCTTGGAAGCGAAGAAGGAGATGAAGGCGTGATCTCATTTCAAGCCTGTCCGATTTTTCGACTACATTTAACGCTGTTTTGAATGAGATTCATTGCAAAGATCGCCCTTTCAATCTTCGGACCGGCTTCGTTGGCATTCGTTTCGGCGTTTATTTTTTTACGGATTAATATTGCTTGCGATCACATTTCCAATTTTGTTGTTGAAACTAGACTTGCAGTAGGTAAGATCCTCAAAACGGACGATTTCGATAAGAGATGGCGAGACATGAGCGCCTACTCTCCGCTGACATTGGGTGGCCACGCTCGCGAGCACAAAACTACCCTTTGAAAAGGTTAAATGGAAATAATAAACCGCAAACAAAGAATGGCATCCATCGCTCGTAAGCTGAGGCGCGATAGCAAGACCGTTGGGTTCGTTCCGACTATGGGTTCGTTGCATGAAGGGCATCTGACGCTTGTTAAAGAAGCCCGGCAGATGTCGGACATTGTTATTGTTTCGATCTTCGTAAACCCGGAGCAATTCGGCGCGAATGAAGATTTCGAACGCTATCCCCGCGACCTTACGGCCGATGCAGCGATGCTTGCCGAATATGAGGTCGATTACATTTTTGCCCCCGAGATACCGGAAATTTACGCACCGGGCTTTTCCACGTATGTCTATCTGGAAGGCCTTTCGGAAACACTCGAGGGAGCCTCGCGCCCGGGCCATTTCCGCGGCGTCGCGACCGTTATTACCATTCTTTTCAACACGGTTCGCCCGGACCATGCTTTTTTTGGAAGCAAAGACGCGCAGCAAGTCGGTATCGTTAAACGTCTTACCAAAGACCTTGGTTTCGAGACGGAAATAGTCGTCGTTCCGACCGTTCGCGAAGAATCGGGCCTCGCTATGTCGTCTCGAAACTCTTATCTCAGCGACGAAGAACGCGAAAAGGCCTCGATCATCTATGAGGCACTGCGTGAAGCTAAAGCGGCGTTCAAGAAGGGTGAACGAAATGCGGCGGCGATCACTCAAATCGTGGAAGATAAGATAACGGCCGAACCGCTTGCACGAATCGATTATGTTGCGGTGGTCAGCAACGAAGACCTGGAACCCATTGAAAAGATTGAAGATAGCGAGGCTCTGGTGGCTGTCGCGGTCCGCTTTGGCAAGGTGCGCCTTATCGACAACGTCATTCTGAACCGAAAGCAGTAATTCGGCACCAAACTTGCATCTAAATGGGTAGGGGAATTACTTGTAATCCCTCGAAATATTATGAAAAACTTAAAAACGGTCGCTTTGCTTTTTGTCATTGCCGCTATTTTCGCAATTGGTGCGTCGGCCCAAACCGCGATCGCAAAACTTGATGGCGGAACGGTCGATGTACAGGGGCAGAATGGCAAGGTTGTCGTTCTCGCCGTTGGGGCAAGCTGGCTGCCGCTGTCAAACAAGCAGGCCGAATACACTAACGCTCTGGCTAAAAAGTACGCCGGTAAGAACGTGGTGTTCTTTTATGTGGTGACGGACTCGACTAATGCGAAATCCAAGAACTACGCCTCAGACGACGCTGTTCGCAAATTCATTGCCGGAAATAAACTGGCGATGCCTGTGCTTCGCGATTCGGACGGAGCGTTGGTGCTCAAAAACTTTAAGTTTGATCAGGTTCCATCCTTTATTGTAATTGACAAATCGGGCAGCCAATCAGGCGAGGCATTTGGCGGGATAGATCCGAAATTCGATATTACAGTTCCGGTCTCAAAAAAGATCGACAGTATCTTGTAACAAATTTTCTAATTCTTTTGAGTAAGACAGGCTGAGTCACGTCAGCCTGTTTTTTTGTATCATCCCGTAAACCAGGCTGATCGGCAATCCGACGACATTCCAATAGTCGCCTTCAATGCCCTCAATAAACAACGCTGCCTGGGCCTGCACAGCATAGGCTCCGGCCTTATCCAACGGATCGCCCCGTTCGGCGAGGAAGTTGATCTCCTCCTCATTCATTTCGGCAAACTTAACGCGCGTCCGCTGCAGGCCAACCCGAGAGCCGCCATCCCTGACGACAGCAACGCCCGTAAACACCTCGTGCCAGCGGCCGGCGAGCAAGCCGATCATCCGACGTGCATCGTCAACATCCGCCGGTTTTCCAATGATCCGGCTATCGATAACCACAGTCGTGTCAGCTCCCAGAACGATCTCGCCAGCGTGCTCCGCCGCGACCGTCTCCGCCTTGGTGAGGGCAAGCCGCTGGACATAAACATCCGGCGGTTCGTTCGGCAGTTCGTTTTCGTCGATGTCAGGGACGATCTTCGTAAATTCCCAGCCTACCGAATTCAATATCTCGGCCCGTCTGGGGCTGCCCGATGCAAGAATGATCTTCGGAAGCCCGGCCATTGAAATTTCACGATTTAGCATTTAACTTATTCTCGTTTAAGATAATAGTTTATCGACGGCAAATGACAAATGCAGGATTTTCTTCGAGCATTTCCCGATATTTTAAAGGCGATCGACTCCGACGGGCGATCGGTAGAGCCATTCGTCTTTGCCGCCTGGAAGCGAGTCGTCGAAGATGCTTTTGCCGAGCACTTAGTGCCGCTGCGGCTCAGCGGGAACCGCCTCTATGTAGCCGTTGCCAGCGAGGTTTGGCGTCGCCAGGTCGCAGACCTTGGACCTGCACTCGCCGACAAGATAAATGCCGCAACCGGATCGGCTTTGGTCAAATATATCGAGTTTCAGGTTGATCCGGTGCCGGTTCGCGAACATCGTGAGCGAATAAAAGCCTTGAAAAAGGCGGAGGAGGACCGGGCAGCGGCAGCGAAAGGCCAACTTACGCAGGGCCTTATTGGCGCCGCCGATTTTATCGCGGATGACGGTCTTCGCGAAAAATTTCTCGCGGCAGCAGGCAGCAGCCTGGCCAGAAGACAAAAGATTCAGCCTGATCCAGTGTCTTAGATCTATGGATGTACGAAACGTTGCAAAACTTGCCCATCTTGAGATAACCGACGATGAAGTGGCCCTGTACACGCCGCAGATGGCGGAGATCGTCAAGTATGTCGAGCAGTTGAATGAACTCGATACCGTGGAAATTGAGCCGATGCTTGGCGGTCTCACCGACGAAGGGGCGGCGACCGCAACCAGCCGGGACGATCTTGTTATACCCTCGTTTTCACAGGCTGAAGCGTTGAGCGAAGCCCCGTCGGGTGTCGCCGGGCATTTTCAGGTACCGAAGGTTTTATGAAAAAGGTTGGCAGCAGGCAGTCGGCGGTAGTTGGTCGGTTGAAGGCAGCGTATTTCTGCTTACTGCTTTCCGCAACCTGCCTACCGGCTTGCAGCGTACCGAATCTCGAACCACCGGAATGCACCGCGTCCAGAGTCGCGGTCCGTGAATTTTACTCGTTCCATTTCGGCAACGATATGAGGATCTCGCTGGAAGGATTGAAAGCGAGAGAGAAATTTATCACGCCCGCTCTATTAAAAGGCGTCCAGAAGGCTCCTGAAGGAACCGACCCGTTTACGATCGGCAGCAACGATCTTCCAAAGGCTTTTCGTGCGGGCGAATGCCGCGTAATTTCGCCTGACCGGACGGAATTCGACGTCCTCCTTTTTTGGAAGGATGACACCCGAAGCGAACAGCGGGCCGTCAAAGTGCAGGCCGCAAAGGTTGACGAACGGTGGCTTGTTGACCGGATCGTTCGCTGACCTGCCAGAAAGCGGACGGACAGCTATTTTCAGCCGACTAATCACCAGAAATGATCAACGCGACAGAAAAACTACTCGATAAGGCCGAAAGGCTTAACGGCGAACTCAATTCTTTTTTATCGATCGAGCGCCAACACGCCCTGCGACGGGCGGAAGAGCTTGACACCTCGGAAGCGCAATTGCCTATGAAAGGCTTTGCTGTCGCGGTGAAAGACAATATTTGCACAAAGGGGATGCGCACCTCTTGCGGTTCGCGGATCCTGGAAAATTACAAGGCCCATTATGACGCAACAGTGATCGAGCGTCTAAATGCAGCAGGCGCGATCATGATCGGCAAAACGAACATGGACGAGTTTGCAATGGGCTCATCGACTGAAAGTTCCGCGTTCGGCCCGGCCAAAAATCCCTGGGACACGACCCGTGTTCCAGGAGGCAGTTCGGGAGGTTCGGCGGTAGCGGTCGCATCCGGAGTGGTCCGTGGCGCACTTGGTTCGGAAACCGGCGGATCGGTCCGCCAGCCGGCTTCTTTATGCGGTATCTACGGGCTCAAACCAACCTATGGCAGGATCTCGCGTTACGGCCTTGTTGCATTCGCCTCATCGCTCGATAATATTGGGATCTTCGGACAGACAGCGGATGACATTGCACGCATCTTAAGCGTCATCGCCGGCCGCGACCAGCGTGATTCGACGTCGGCCGATTTTCCGGTCCCCGATTATTCGGGCGGTCTGACCTCGGATATTTCCGGCAAGAAGATCGGAGTCCCGCGGGCTTTGTTTGGCGAAGGCCTGGATGATGAGGTCCGCGAAAAGGTCGAAACCGCGATCGAAAAGTATCGCGGAATGGGTGCTGAGATCATTGACGTTGAACTTCCCTACGCTAAATACGGTATTGCGGTTTACTACATCATCGCAACGGCCGAGGCTTCGTCAAATCTGGCGCGTTACGATGGAGTTCGTTACGGTTTTCGGGCCGAGGACGCAAGCGAGCTGCGCCAGATGTACTTCAAAACTCGTGAGGAAGGTTTCGGTGCGGAAGTAAAGCGCCGCATCATGCTCGGCACCTATGTCCTTTCCAGCGGCTATTACGATGCCTATTACGCTAAAGCGCAAAAGGTCCGCTCTCTCGTCAAACGCGACTATCAAACCGCGTTTTCACGCTGCGATGTAATTCTGACGCCTACTTCGCCGTCGGTCGCCTTCAAAATAGGCGAAAAGTCGGATGATCCGCTGGCAATGTACCTGAACGATGTCTATACCGTCTCGGCAAATCTTGCCGGCATCCCGGCTATCAGCGTGCCCTGCGGATTGTCGTCCGGAGGCCTGCCGATCGGATTTCAATTGATCGGAAAATTCTGGTCGGAGGGAACCTTATTGAATTTGGCGGCGGTGTACGGCGATCAGTTCCCGCTGGGCGCGACGCCGTCGGTATTTGCCGATTGACGTTTGATCTTCTTGTGGCGTCGCCTGGATTCGTTAAGACGTGAGGGCCGTTCGGGGGCGGTGGTCTCTTTCATTTGGGGATTACTGGATGCGAAGCTGGGTATATTCAAGGTTGCGTGCAATAACGCCGATATCATTGTTGGGAAGAATATGCGTCCAACGGCCTGGATCTTCCAAAAGATGAGTCGCTTCTTTTTCCGGAAGCGGTCGCGAGAACAGGTACCCCTGTCCGAACTCACACCCTAAGATCCTAAGCTGGTGAAACTGGTGAATGCTCTCGATGCCCTCGGCGATAACGCTTAGACGCAGTGCTTTCGCAAGGGCGATCACCGTCCGCACGATCTCGCCGTTCTCGGAGCCTTCCTCCATTGTGCTGACAAATGAGCGGTCGATCTTGAGCGTATCGATCGGAAAGCGGTGCAGATAGCTCAGGTTTGAATAGCCCGTACCAAAATCGTCGATGCTCAACTGTACGCCAAGCCGTTGGATCTTTTTCAACACTTCGATGACGGCCTCGGCATTCCCCATCACGGCGCTTTCGGTTATCTCAAGTTTTAGACAGCTCGGGTCGATGCCCGTTTCTTCGATGACAGCTTTCAATTGATCGACAACATCCGGCTGTCCAAGATGGCTTGCTGAAAGATTTACGCTCATTATCAACGAACGCGGGGCCAGCCGGGCCCTCTTCCAGCGTGTCAATTGTTCACATGCGGTTCTAAGAACCAATATTGTCATCGGGATCATCAGGCCCGTCGATTCCGCCGTGTCGATGAACTCGCCTGGCGTCACCAACCCGCGGTTAGGATGGTTCCACCGGATCAAGGCCTCAAATCCCAAAATACTTGTATCGCCAAGGCTTACGATCGGCTGGTAATACAGTTCGAATTCGTTCCGTTCCACCGCCAGACGCAGATCAGTTTCGAGTTCGAGCAGCGAAACCGCCCGGGCGTGCATTATCTGGTCGAATACAACGCTGGGTTTGTTTGTCTCTTTTGCGTTATACATCGCGATATCGGCATCGCGAAGCAGTTCTTCAGCGGTGCGATACCGGTCGTCGCTTACGGCAATTCCAACACTAGCGCTCGTAAAAACATGGCGGCCAAGGAGGTCGTACGGCTGGGCAACCTGATTCGTTATCCAGTTTGCAAGCGCTATCGCATCTCCCGGCGACTTTATGCCCTTCATTATCACGGCGAATTCGTCGCCGCCAAAACGGCCCACGCTGCATCCGTCAACTCCCGACGAACTTAAACGCTCCGCGACGGTCTTGATCATCTCGTCGCCGATCGAATAACCGAGACTATCGTTGATCGTTTTGAAACGGTTCAGATCGAGAAATATTACCGCAAAGTCTTCCTTTGTTTCCGTGCGGCGTTCGAGGAGGTTGTTGATCTCGTCCAGAAAATAATTCCGGTTCGGAAGCCCCGTCAGTGCATCGTGGTAAACAGTATGATGCAGCTTTTCGTGGCTTTCCCGAAGGGCGGTCGAACTAACTTCAAGCTGCTGAATGTAATGCTCCAGCTCAGTAATGTGCTGCTCGGCCTGCTCGGCACGGTCGCGTTCGGCTTTTTCGGCTTTCGCGGACGAGTTGCGAACCGCGTTCGCGTAGCGGACATAGGTGAAATAAACGACGGCAAAAAAAGCTCCGACAGCAACAAACAGGAATAGATCGATCTGATGAAGCGCCTTTGTCAGCAGTCCGCCCAAAAGAGCTCCGCTTAGATAGATCACGAGAGCTCCCGAGCAGTATTCGTTCCATACCTTCCATATCACTTCGTTCTTCCGAATGGAAATGTAGGCGGAAACAAGTATCGAATTCGAGAGGAACTGAGAAAGCGCGATCACGAGCATTATCAAAGCCAGTCCCGATATTGTCGCCGACTCGATCGCACGCTCGGGGCGGCCAAACATTGCCTGCACCGCCAGTGCGGCCGAAAATATCGAAATAGCCGAAACGGCCGAATTTATGACAATAGTCTGGATCCGCATCCTTACGCCCTTTCTGCGGATCAGTATCGATGAAAACGCTGCCTCGCACATGCCAAGAAGGACTGCAAGTTCGCCCCCAAAAGTAAGCATTACGAAAAAGATCATCGCATCCGACGCCGTCAGAAAAACACTGGTTCCAGGCAGTTGAACGCGCAGCGATGAACCGAAGAATATTGTTGCGCCCGAAACCGCCACCATCCCAACATTGACAGCGGAGACGGGAAAACCGTACACCGCCCACGCCATTGCGCACAAGGCAATCGGCACAACCAGTCCGGTGTACAGATTTATGCTCAGGTCGTTTGTCTCGTTGGGTTCCATTTCGGGGGCTTTTTGGGCAATATCTAGCCGTTGTGAAGTTCGCTAAATGTGGAGAAACAGGCAGGGGACCTAAACGTCCTTAATGAGTATAGCGAAAAGCGGCGCTGATTTCCACTTTTTTATTCGAAGTATGTCAAAAAACATTGAACGCGGCCGCGGTTGACGACCGCGTTCGAGATAGACCGCCTTCGGAATTACTGCATGCGGTTCGAAGGATCGCCGCGAACGATCACAGAGTCGGAATTTGAACGGGTGCCGTCGGCTATAAGAAGTCCATCGGCAATGAGCAGCCCATCGCTAATAAGCAGGCCATCGGCCAGGGGTGAATTGTCCCCCATCATAAAGCCGTCCGCGATCAACAGGCCCGATCCGCCGATCGGTGTGCCCCTCGTCATCGTCTCGTTCCCAACGGCAGCTGCATTATTTCCGAGGACCACTCCGTCCGCGATGAGCAGGCCATCGGCAATAAGCAGTCCGTCACTGATCAACAGGCCGTCGGCTATAAGCAGGCCGTCAGCGATGAGCAAACCGTCGGCAATCAGCAAGCCGTTATCATAGACCTTCTGATATTTGGTGATCAACTCTGTTCCGGTAAGGGCTGCGTAATTCGGCAGAATGCCGCCGGACCATTGGAATTTCGTTCCGGCAACCGTCGAAACGTGGGACGGCATCGAATTCGCATCCATCATGCTGTATCCGTGCGGTGTCGGTGTTGGCAGGTTTTGCTTGATAGCCCTTGTCAGGCGGAGTGCTCCCTCGATGTTCAAGAGGCCAGCCCCTTGCTCCAAACTATTGAAACCCGCAAGCCGCTGTGCCGTGTACTGCACGATCATCTTGACCATGTTAGGCGTCAGCTTGGGATTGGTTTGCAGCAAAAGCGCCGCCGTTCCGCTGACTATCGGGGTCGCCATCGACGTTCCGCTCATGTACATCATCCGGCGAGTCTTGTCGGCATTATTATCAACTGACAGATCTCTATTTTCTTTATAGATGTTGTTGTTGTCCGCCTGGGCGCCGATTATCAGATTGCCGGGAGCAACAAGATCAGGCTTGATCAAGTGATCGTACCGCTTGACGCCGTTCGCATCGGCAAAATATGAACGCGTAGGGCCGCGTGAGCTGTACGTCGTAACTCCGTCGTCATCGCGACGGTCCGTACCAAAAGTGTTCGCTGCACCGACCGTTATGACCGACGGATCATTCCCGGGCGAGTGGATCGCTCCATATACCTTCTGGCCACTGGTCGTTTTGCCATTATTTCCCGCGGCGGCCACTACAACGATACCGGTATTCGTATGCGTATTCTCTTCTCGTCTTTTAGCGGGCCGGCGGACCACGATATTCCGCTCAAATCATCGCAAAGCGTGTGCCATCGCACAAAAATATCTGTAACCTATTGTCTTGATTAGTGTTTGCATCGACGGGTAAGGGCTTTACCGCATCGGCTACCTGACTGAATCGGTCAAATTGACCTTTCAATTAGACCGAATATGGATGATATCGGATCCTTATCAAGGTGAACGGCAGCAATTTTGCCGGACACAAAAAACTCCTCTTCCCAGTCGGAAGAGGAGTAAAAGCCTCACGCTAAGCTAAACTTCTATTTTGTGATTCCGACCTCGCTCAACGCATATGCATATTCAAACGCGATCTCTTTTAGCCGGTCGTACCGGCCGGACGAACCGCCGTGCCCGGCGCCCATGTTTGTCTTCAATAGAAGCGTGCTGTCGTTCGTCTTCATCTCGCGGACCTTGGCGGCGAACTTGGCTCCCTCCCAATACGGCACCTGGCTGTCATTAAGCGATATCTCGACCAGCATATTCGGATACGGCTGGGCCTTGATGTTCTCATAAGGGGAGTACGTGATCATATAATCCCACGCCTTCTTCTCGTTCGGGTTGCCCCATTCGATCCATTCTTCGGTCGTGAGCGGCAGACTGGCATCGAGCATAGTGTTCATAACGTCGACGAACGGCACCTGTACGATCGCGGCCTTGAACGTCTCGGGTGACTGGTTGACGACCGCCCCCATCAGCAAGCCGCCGGCACTCCCGCCCTGGATCACTAGACGGTCGCTTGCCGTGTATTTATTCGCGATCAGCCATTTGGCCGAATCGACAAAATCATTGAACGTGTTCATTTTCTTGAACATGCGTCCTTCCTGCCGCCATTTTTCGCCAAGCTCCGAGCCGCCGCGTATGTGAGCGATGGCATATATCATGCCGCGGTCAACCAAACTAAGCCGGTTGGTCGAAAAATTCGGCGTCATCGAAGCCCCATAAGAACCGTAAGCGTATAGAAGCATCGGCGATTTTCCATCCAGCTTCGTCCCCTTTTTCATTACGATCGAGACGGGCACTTTGACACCGTCGCGGGCCGTCGCCCAAACGCGCGTCGTTTCATACTCGGCCTTGTCGTATCCGCTCGGTATTTCCTGTTGTTTTATCAGCGTGCTTTCGCGCGTTCGTAGATCGAAATCATAGGTCGAGTTGGGCGTGATCATCGATGAATAGCCATACCTGATGACCGGAGCATCGTACTCGGGATTGAACCCCATGCTCATCGTATAGACGCTTTCCGGCGTTTCGATCCGAGCGGTGGCACGCTTCGTCTTCATGTCCATTACGCGAAGATATTCGAGCCCGTTCTCAAGTTCGGACACAACCGAGTAATCCTTAAAGAAGTCGATGCCCTCGATCTTTACCGCCGGGTTGTACGGCACGAAATCGGTCCAGTTCTTTTCGGTAGGATCTTTTAGCGGGGCCTTGACGACCTTGAAATTCTCGGCGTCTTTGTTCGTCACGATGTAAAACTCGCCGTTGTTAAAGTCCGCCGAATATTCGTGGCCCTCACGCCGCGGCGTGACGACCTTGAACTTCCCGGTGGGTTCCCCTGCCGGTAGATACCAGTATTCCCGCGACGTTTTTGCGTAGGAACCGATAAAGAACATCTTCTTATCGCGCGACCGACCTACGCCGACGTTGTATAGAAGATCCTTTTCGTCAAAGGTCAACTTATCCTTGCCGGTCGTGCCGACAGTGTGCCGCCAGATCTTGTCGGTGCGTTTTGAGACAGGATCTTCCTGGCTATAAAAGATGTACTTACCGTCCGGCGACCATTCGACGCTCGTGACGCGTTCGATCTTGTCGGGCAGCATTTTTCCAGTCTTCAGGTCCTTGACCTGCAGCGTGTATTGGCGATAGCCCGTCGTGTCCGTCGCAAACGCAAGCAGATTGCCGTCGTCGCTTGGTTCGAAATTCGAGATCGAGAAATACTTAAACCCCTCGGCCATTGCATTTTGATCAAGCAAAACCTCGGCGTCGTTGCCGTCCTTCGACCTGCTTCTGAGATAGGTCTGATACTGCTTGCCTTCCTCGGTCTTGTTGAAATACCAATGCTCGCCGCGCTTTACCGGAACGCTCAGATCGGTCTGCTTTATCCGGCCGAGCATCTCATTGTACAGACCGTCGGCGAAGCCCTTGTGCTCACCCATGTGGGCTACGGTATAGGCATTCTCGGCCTCGAGATATTTGATGATCTCGGGATCTTTTTTCGTTTCACGATCACGCAGCCACGCATAATTATCCGTGATCTCATAGCCGTGTATCTTCAAAACTTTCGGCACTTTTTTTGCAATGGGTGGTTTCATATCGGTCTGGGCAAAAACAACAGAGCCTGCCATGGCGATCAGCAGAATAGCAGCGAACGGTCGCGGTTCTTTCATTGTGTTACTCCTGATATTTGAAAATCTTTTCGCTGATTAATGATTCTAACTTTTTGCATGATTTTGGACAAAAGCACCTCCGACGATCAAGCGAACGAATCGATAATAATTGGTTTAACCAATTATTATTAAGTGCGGTGAACAAATAGCTTGACAAGCCGTTGTGCCTACATTAACTTTATCTGCATCTACCGAACGGTAAAAGAATCAACGAAAGAATGTCCCACCGTTGCTTCGAGCGCATGCCGGAGTTGGGGGCGTGCGGCCTGCCGGTTGCCAACGGTAAATTAATTCCTCGTTCAATGGAGAAAGGTCCGATGAAAATGATTAAACTCGCGATTACAATTTCGTTTTTTATAGCGATCACAACGGTCTCTGCGATGGCTCAGGCCGGCGGATCGTCGTCCGAGATCAAGGGTCGGATCGTTGATCCGAACGGTGCGCTCGTGAACGGCGCAACCGTCACGGTGACGGACACATCAAAGGGCATCAGCCGAACTGCAACCACGGACGCCCAGGGCGAATACCGCTTCTTGTCGTTACCGCCTGGCACCTATCAGCTCAGGGTCGAAGGCGCCGGATTCAGCACTCAGATCAAAAACGGTGTTCAGGTAACGGTCGGGCAGATCGCCGATCAGGATTTTGCACTTCAGGTCGGTGACGCCTCAGCGACGGTTGAAGTGTCCGGCGATCCTCCGGTGATCGAGACCGACCGCTCACAGCAGTCCACGACCGTGGGCGAACGCTTCATTCGCGATCTTCCGATCGATCGGCGCGACTACCTGACGTTCACATTGCTTGCTCCGGGCGTTGTTGACTCAAACGCGTTGGCAGACAATACCGATTTCCGTGTAGCGCAAACGCCGCAAAGCGGCATCTCATTCTACGGAAACAACGGCCGCGGCAACAGCATAACGGTTGATGGAGCTGAGGCAAACGACCAGGGTGGGGGCGTTCGCTCAAACCTAAGTCAGGAAGCCGTCCAGGAATTTCAGATAAACCGAAGTAACTATAATGCCGAACTCGGCGGGGCGAGCGGCGGCGTTATAAACATAGTCTCAAAGACCGGTACGAATCGTTTTAGCGGCAGTGCATTCGGATATTTCCGCCATCAGTCGCTCGACGCCGGCGACCCGTTCGCGACCGTTCTGAACGGCAACACCTTAAGCCGGATCAAGCCCGACGCAAACCGCCAGCAAGTTGGCTTTACCGTCGGTGGTCCGATCGTCAAGGACAAAATATTCTTCTTCGGCGGATACGAGGGGCTCAGGCGACGTGAATCGTCGGCCGTCCCGCTTTTGACCGATGTCCGCATTTTTCAACCGACCGCAGGACAAAATGCGATACTTGCGACGCTCGCGGCAAGTGCCGATCCGACACCCGTCGCGTGTGTGACCGGCGTGACCGTTCCGCGTGCCCAATGCGCGGCCGTTCTGACCGGTGTACTGACGGTCGATCAGCCTGTCCAGGATCTTTTCCGCAATAACAGCGGTGTATTTCCCTTCAACACCGATTCGCATTCAGCGTCACTCCGCGGCGACTATATACCGAGCTCGGCAAACAGCTTTTTCCTTCGTTACAGCTTCAACGACCGTGAAGAAAGCAATCAATCGACTCGGGCATTGCTCGCTTTCTCCCGCTCGAACAACGTAAATGTTCTCGACCATAATCTGACCGGTGGCTGGACAAGTATTTTCAACTCCGGCATGAGCAACGAACTTCGCCTTCAGGTCAATTATAACGAGCTTTTTGTAACCTCGAACGACCCGAACGGTCCGGAACTAAACGTTGCCGGTTTTGGATTTTTCAACCGCGACATATTTTTACCGAGCTTCAACTTCGACCGCCGTTACGAGATAGTGGACAATTTCTCGGTCGTCACCGGCAACCATCGATTCAAGTTTGGCGGCAGTTTCCTCCTTCGCGATGGATTCTTTGATTCAAAGACCTTCTTCAGCGGGCGATTCGGTTTCGGAACGCTGCCGGGATCACTGGTTAGCCCCCAACTTGCGACGACCTCCATCAATGCAATTCAATCGCTCGATCTCGGCCTGCCGCAGTCTTATCAGCAGGGCTTTGGCGACGGCATCGTCGGTGGAAAGCTTCCGTACTATTCGGTCTATGGCCAGGACACCTGGAAGGTACTGTCGAACTTAACGTTCAATTACGGCCTTCGGTATGAGATCGACTCACGTCGCAAACCGCTCCGAACTTTTTACGGAAACATTGGCCCGCGTGTCGGCTTTGCATGGGACCCTTTCAAGGAGGGCAAAACTATTGTTCGGGGCGGATACGGAATGTTTTACGCTCAGATCCCGTTTGTGATCGACTATGTTGTGCAGTCCCTCAATGAAATTGACGGATTTCGACAGATACCGCAGATCCTGACCACGATCAACACGGCCGGTGCCCAGAGCGCAGTCAACATTTTTCGCACCCTCCGTGCCCAGGGCGTGATCGGAATTCCTAATACGACGCGAACGATCACGCCGGCCGATCTGATTCAGTTCGGCATCCCCATTTCGCAAACCGGGCCACGCAATCCTCTAACGGTTCTCTTCCGTGCGGATCCGACTTATCGTAATCCGCGGGCTCAGCAGGGCAGCATTGGCATCGAACACGAATTTGCCGAAGGTTTTAGTATCTCGGCCGGTTATGTCTGGGCACTGACGCAGTTTATCACCCGCGCCCGCGATATAAATCTACGCGACCGGCCGATCGGGCCCCGCGGCATACGAGAGTGGGGTGCCTTTGCACCGGACTGTGCCGGGGCCGGCATCGTCAACTGTTTTCGCAACCCGACGCTGTTTCAGGAGATCATTTACGAATCGGCCGCGTCGGCTAATTACAACGGCTTTATTGTCGAATTTCAAAAACAGTTCGGTAGAAATTTTGCCCTCGCCGGCAACTACACGTTAAGTGAGGCATTCGACCAGGTGACCGATTACAACAGTGATTTCCGCGCGTTCGATCAAACTTTTGACGACCCCGAATATTCGTTGTCCGCCTTTGATCAGCGTCACAAGTTCGTCATTTATTCAGTGATCACAACGCCGTGGAAGAATCCGTTTCTTCGGGACTGGACGCTTACGCCCATCGTTCGGGCGAACAGCGGGCGTCCGTTCAATTTGTTGTCAGGTACTGATGTAAATGGCGACCGAAGCACGAACGGAGACCGGCCCCTTCTGCGTTTGAACGGGCTCGACCAGGGTGCGATTCCGCGAAATATCGGAAAGGGACCAGGCTTTGCCACTTTCGATATGAGAATAACGCGAAAGTTGGCCTTCAGCGAGCACTTAAGCCTCGACCTTACGGCCGAAGCATTTAACCTGCTCAACAGGTTGAATTTTTCATCCGTCAACAACACCGTCGGAGCGTTTTTCCCGACTACGGTCGATGTTCGCGGTAATCATGACGTAGGGCCTAGCGCCCCCCTCGGATTCACGTCGGCATTCGACCCGCGGCGAATTCAGCTGGGTGCGAAGTTTAGATTCTGACTAGACCATGGAACTTGCACAGAAAGTCCGTCTTTCCGAAAGGATCGACGGACTTCTTGTTTTGGATCTTTCAGGGCACTACTGTTCTTCGTAGTCAGCGGGTGTTTGACCCTCTCCGCGTTTTGAATCGAGACGTCCGACGCCAAGGTTGTCGTAATGGAGGATGGCGTTGAAAAGCAGTGAAAAGCTGCCGTGAGTTTGGTGCCGCCACATCGGATTGTTAGCGAACATCACCACGTGGCCTTTGCCGACGGGAACATCGACGACCGCCGCCTTCCCGGCCAGCTCAGACCCTCCCGAGAGCATGCCGCTTATGAGCAATTCCTTCTCAGCCGCAAACTTAAGCACTACACGCGGCCTTGCCGCCAGCGGCGGTATCTGTACCGGATCGGGCGTCGGCGTCGGCTGGCCCGTTTCCTGCGGCTTACGGCCCTGGACAATATCCGGATCTGACTCTGTTCCGCGGCCCGTCGGCCTTCCGGCCGATTGACCGCCCGGGCCGCCGCCGCCGCCAAAACCACCGCCGATCGCAGCCACTTGAAGCAGTGGTGCCTGATTGAAATAGACCGCCAGTTTTTCATCGTAACCGTATGCGATCGGGCTCCTGCGGTCGGCAAATGTTGCATTGATCACCGAACCACGCACCTGCAGATTTCTTGCATCCTGGATCGAAACACCCGACACGATCCCGAAATCGATCGGCAGCGATGCGTTCCCGCCGACAGTAACGAACAGTCCGCCGCCTTCAATAAACCTCTGCAGATTTGCGACGCCCTGAATGCCCATTCCTCCGCGAATGTCATCCGTTTGATCGGGCGACAAGCCCATGTTCGGGGTAAGTTCAGATCCTTTCCACGGGATAGGAGCTTCCGAGTCACTGAATTTCGGGATGCCGCGGACTATAGATTGAGCAGTTCCGCCTACGGGGCCGAAAATTATCACATCCCATTTTTCCCTCAGGTTTGCCGTCCGGCCAAGCTCCTGATCTGAAATGTAATCGTAAGGTATGCCCAGCCGGTCGAGTTCGATCCGGTACCAGCCCTCGTTCTGAGTGTTTATCCAGGTATGGACAAGGGCGATGCGAGGAGTAGCGACCGCATGGTTTGCCACTTCCGGCAGTTTATCGACAGCGGTCGCGGTCAGCCCCAAATCGGTAACTTCCCGCGTCAATTTTGCCGTGAGATCGCTCGGGTTGCCCTCCGCCTTTATGATGTACGAACCTGCGTTGAAATTCTTGTTCCCTGTCTTAAATGAGGCCTCCGCGGCCGCGATCTTTACATCCTTTAATCTATATCGAAGCTGTGCAATTGCACTCTCGCCGGTATGATCGACGACAAATCCTGCCTTGCCCGTTCCTTCTATTTTGCCTGTGACCTTGGCCGGGCCGTTGATCATTGTCATTGCAGCTCCGAGTATCTTTTCGTCCTTTACGCGAACGGTTTTCACATTCCGAAGCGGCCCAAGTGTCCAGCCTGTGTCGTCGTACGGGCGCGGGTCATTGACATTGTAATACTGGGTATCAAGCAGCATATCCGCCATGCGCGAATATGGCTGGTCCATTCGCACGACGTAACTTCCTGCGGGGAATTTGCCCTCCTTGGTCTCGATCGCCGAGTTTAGCCGGTGCACTTCGCAGCCCTGCATTTTCAAAAGATTGACAAG